>JBBSKV010000082.1:0-6892 GCA_038255955.1 Propionibacteriales bacterium | reverse complement strand
GTCTACGAGGCTGGCGAGCGCGACGCGGACGTGGTGGCGCGGGTGCTCGCGTCGTGGCCGCAGGGATCGGACCGCTTCGTCCAGCTGCGCTTCACGGCGCCTCCGGTCTGACGCCGAACGCGCGCACCGTGTCGATGGTCGGCCTCGGCGATCGTCTTGTCCGTACCTGCGCTGCTGCGGCCCTACGTGGATGGCCTTGACGCCAAAACGTCCGCTCATGCCGATGAGCGGGCGAGTCGTCGTACAGTCGTTTCATGCCTGAGTCGTTGAAGCCCGAGCAGTTCACCTTGAGCGTGGAGGATGGAGCACCCTCCATCGCACTGCACGGCGTCACGGTCTCGGGCACCGCCGGTTGGAGCATCTTGAGTCGCACGACGCTGATCGTGGTGGACGGTCCCGGAGACGAAGGCTTTCTCCTGCCCCGCATGACCAGTCCCGATGTCGACCTGGCGCCTGACGGCTGGGACGCCGCTGTTGCCGCGACGACGGCGGTGACAGTCCTGGTGTCCGGGACGCACCTCGAAGCCGCTGTCATCGAATAGAAGCACGGAAGGCACATCGACCCGTCGAGCTCGACGTCCGCATCAGCCGCGTTGAGGGCGGCTACGCTCGCCCGGATCTACCGCTGGTAGGGCGCGGAGATGCCGACGACGTCGGCGAGCAGCATGTCGCCATCCTTGCTCACCGGACAGACACCCGCCGGCGAGTTAGGGTTGACACGACCTTAAGCCCGCCTTAGTGTCATGAGTACCTTAAGGAGGTGCAGGATGACGATCTCGTCAGCGGTGGATCAGAAGGTCTCGCTCGCGGTCTCGACCGTCATCTTCGCGCTCCGTCCGCACCCCACCACCGGACAGCTCACGGTGTGGTTGCCGCTGGTCCGTCGCATCCGCGAGCCGCACGAGGGGTCCTGGGCGCTGCCCGGCGGCCCGCTCGAGCCGCACGAGGACCTGGCCGCCAGCGCTCAGCACACGCTCGACCGGACGACGGGTCTGACCCCGCGCTACCTGGAGCAGCTGTACTCCTTCGGGGCGATCGACCGCTCGCCGACCGTCGATCGCGACGGCCGGGTCGTCTCGATCGTCTACTGGGCCCTGGTCCGGCCCGACGAGGTGGCACGCGCTGTCGCCAAGGCCGAGGAGGCCGCGACCGAGCAGTACGGCGAGAACGTGGAGTGGTTCGTCGCTGACGAGGTCCCGACCCTCGCCTTCGACCACAACGAGATCCTCGGCTACGCGTTGCAGCGCCTGCGCGCCAAGATCACCTACACGCCCATCGCCTTCGCCTTCTGCAACGACGAGTTCACCCTCGCCGAGCTGCGCGAGGTGCACGAGGCCGTGCTGTGCAAGCAGATCGACCCCGCCAACTTCCGCCGCCAGGTGTTCGCCACCCACGACGTGGTGCCCACCGGCGCCTACGTGCAGGGCACCAGCCACCGCCCACCAGCCCTCTACCGACTCGCCACCGAACTCGAGGAGTCCCCATGAGCACTTCTGTCAACGATCTGATCGTCAGCGATCCGGCGGACAGCTGCAACGAGGATCTTGCCGAGGGGCCGTGGGAGTTCGACACAGTCCCGGGCTACGGGCCGGGTTGCTCAGAGGACGACGTCATCCCGGTGCCGGTCGTGCGCCCCGGTCAGCTGCCGGCCGCCTACCAGCAGATGGCCGACGAGGACCTGCACGCGCGCATCGTGGCTGCCAAGGAGACGCTCGGCAGCAAGCTGGTCATCCTGGGCCACTTCTACCAGCGCGACGAGGTCGTGCAGTACGCCGACTTCGTGGGCGACTCCTTCCAGCTGGCCAATGCCGCGCTCACCAAGCCCGATGCCGAGACCATCGTGTTCTGCGGCGTGCACTTCATGGCCGAGACCGCCGACATCCTGGCCCGCCCCGAGCAGCACGTCATCCTGCCCAACCTCGCGGCTGGCTGCTCAATGGCCGACATGGCCGACGAGAACTCCGTCGAGGACTGCTGGGAGCAGCTCGAGCAGGTCTACGGCCCGCTGGACGAGCAGGACGCCGACGGCAAGCAGCCGGTCATCCCGGTCACGTACATGAACTCCTCGGCCGCGCTCAAGGCGTTCTGCGGCCGGCACGGCGGGATCGTCTGCACCTCGTCGAACGCCGCGACGGTGCTGGAGTGGGCCTTCGAGCGCGGCCATCGCGTGCTGTTCTTCCCCGATCAGCACCTCGGCCGCAACACCGCCAAGGCCATGGGCATCAGCCTGGACGACATGCCGACCTGGAATCCGCGCAAGCCGCTGGGCGGGCACACCGAGGACGAGCTCGACAGCGCAAAGGTGCTGCTGTGGAACGGCTTCTGCTCGGTGCACAAGCGGTTCACGGTGGGCCAGATCAAGAAGGCCCGCGAAGAGCACCCCGGCATCAAGATCATCGTGCACCCGGAGAGCCCGATGCCGGTCGTCGACGCGGCTGACGCCTCCGGCTCCACCGATGCCATCAACAAGTTCGTCCAGGCGTCGGCGCCGGGCGACACCATCGCCATCGGCACCGAGATCAACATGGTGAACCGGCTGGCGGCGCAGTACCCGGACCGCACGATCTTCTGCCTCGACCCGGTGGTCTGCCCGTGCTCGACGATGTACCGGATCCACCCCGGCTACCTGGCCTGGGTGCTCGACAAGCTGGTCGAGGGCGAGGTCCACAACGAGATCATCGTGCCCGAGGAGATCGCCACCCACGCCAAGATCGCGCTCGAGCGCATGCTCGCCGCGCTCCCCAAGTGAGTGATGAGGACCTCGAGATGAACAGCTTGATCGTGGTGGGCAGCGGTGTCGCCGGCATGACTGCCGCGCTCGACGCCGTGCAGGCCGGCCTGGAGGTCACCTTGGTCACCAAGGCGGACCTCGCGCAGAGCAACACCCGGTACGCGCAGGGTGGGGTGGCCGTGGTCACCGACGCGATGTCCGATCCCGGTGCACCGAAGCTCGGCGACTCCGTCGAGGCGCACATCGCCGACACCCTGCTGGCCGGCGCGGGCCTCAGCGACGAGGACACCGTGCGGATCCTGTGCGCCGAGGGGCCGGCCGCCATCGACGAGCTGATCGCCCGCGGCGTGCAGTTCGACCGTCACGACGGCGAGCTCTCCCACGGCCTGGAAGCCGCGCACAGCTATCAGCGGATCCTGCACGCCGGCGGGGACGCCACGGGTGCTGGCATCGCCTACGCCCTGATCGACCGGGTGCACGAGTCGGCCGTCGCGGTGCGCGAGGGCACCACGGTCGTCGACCTCCTCATCGAGGACGGCATGACCACCGGCGTCCAGCTGCTGGACGGCGAGCAGCTGCGCGCCGACGCCGTGATCCTGGCCACCGGGGGAGCCGGCCAGCTCTTCCCGTACACGACCAACCCCGAGATCGCCACGGCCGACGGCATCGCCATGGGTCTGCGCGCCGGGGCGGTCGCCGCCGACCTGGAGTTCTACCAGTTCCATCCCACGTCGTTGGACGCCCCGGGCAACTTCCTGGTCTCCGAAGCCGTCCGCGGCGAAGGCGCGCACTTGATCGATGCCGACGGCGAACGGTTCATGCGGGACATCCACCCCGACGCCGAGCTCGCGCCGCGCGACGTGGTGGCCCGCGCCATCGCCAACCAGATGAAGGCGAAGATCGATGTTGGTCCGGTCCGGCTGGATGCCACACATCTGGGCGCGGAGTTCCTGGCCAAGCGGTTCCCGAACATCGACGCGGCGTGCCGCGCCCAGGGCTTCGACTGGGGCGTCGAGCCCGTGCCCGTCACACCGGCCGCGCACTACTACATGGGTGGCATCCGCACCGACGAGTGGGGCCGCACCTCGGTGCCCGGGCTGTACGCGGTCGGCGAGGTCGCCTGCAACGGCCTGCAGGGCGCCAACCGGCTGGCCTCCAACTCGCTGCTCGAGGGCGCGGTCTACGGATCCCGGGTCATCGAGGGCATCCTCGATCCCGCCCCGGTCGTGCCGTTCGATGAGGAGTGGGCCGAGCCAACCGCGCTCGACCTCGCCGGAACTGTCGAGGGCCGTGAGGTCAATCGCTCCGACCTGCAGCAGGTGATGTGGGACGCTGCGGGACTCTCGCGCACCGCTGCCGACCTCGAGCAGGCCGTGGCCGAGCTCGCCACCTGGACGTCGCCAGCGGTCACCGACGCCAAGTCCGCCGAGGACGCCAATCTGCTGGTCGTGGCGCGCGCGGTGGTCGCCAGTGCACTGGCCCGCCGCGAGTCGCGTGGTGGACACTTCCGCGCCGACTTCCCCGACACCGATCCGGCCCAGGCCCACCACTCAGGAGTGATCGCGAACGTGAACAGCCATGCTTGAGCGCCGCCAGATCCAGCGCGTCGTGCTCATGGCGCTCGACGAGGACGCCCCGTTCGGCGACATCACCTCCCAGACGCTCGTCCCGGCAGGCGCCCGAGCCCACGCGCAGCTGGTGGCTCGGGAGCCCGGCGTGTTCGCCGGCGCCGACGTCTACGTCATCGCCATGAGCACCATCGATCCGACCGTCTCGATCGACGTCCACGTCAACGACGGCGACGCGTTCGAGACCGGCACCGTGCTGGCCGACGTGAGTGGTCCGGCCCGGGCTGTGCTGCAGGCCGAGCGAGTGGCTCTCAACCTGGTCCAACGGATGTGCGGCATCGCCACGCTCACGGCGGCGTACGTCGCCGCGGTCGGTGACCATCGGGCGCGGGTCGTCGACACCCGCAAGACCACCCCGGGGCTGCGCGCGCTGGAGCGGCACGCGGTGCGCTGCGGCGGCGGACACAACCATCGGTACTCGCTGTCGGACGCCGTGATGGCCAAGGACAACCACCTGGCCGTGATGGGCGACATCACCGCCGGGCTGCGCCAGGCCGCCCTCGACCTGCCGCACACCACGCACATCGAGGTCGAGGTCGATCGCCTCGAGCAGATCGACACCGTGCTGAGGTCCGAGGCGGCCGACACGATCATGCTCGACAACTTCAGCCTCGAGGACCTGCGTGCCGGGGTCGAGCAGATCGGTGGACGCGCCCTGGTCGAGGCGAGTGGCGGCATCACCCTTGCGACCATCGGCGATGTCGCGGCCACGGGTGTCGACGTCATCAGCGTCGGCGCGCTCACCCACAGCGTTCGAGCCCTCGACCTCGGACTCGACATCACCATGCAGACGGACTGACCCGGTGCAGCGGGCCTGTTCGCCAGCGACGAGCTCTGCGAGGAGCGTGAGGGAGCGAGGAACGAGCGACCGAGGCGAGCTCAAGCCTGGAAGCTGTGGTTCGCCTCGCTTCGCTCACGGTCGCTTCGCTCCCTGGCGAACAATTCTGGGCCTGACATGATCTACCTGGACGAGGCGGCGACGACTCCGGTGCGACGTGCGGTCATGGAGGCCATGTGGCCCTACCTCGGTCCGCAGTTCGGCAATCCGTCCAGCCACCACGAGGTGGGGGAGGCGGCGCGAGACGCACTTGAGCAGGCGCGAGCCGAGGTCGCCGACGTCCTCGGTGCCCGGTCGTCGGAGATCACCTTCACCTCCGGGGGCACGGAGTCCGACAACACCGCGGTCAAGGGCATCGCGCTGGCCGCGCCGGGCCGTCACGTCATCGTGTCGGCGGTCGAGCATCCGGCCGTGCTGGAGTCGGCCGAGTTTCTCGGCCGCATCGGGTACGAGGTGACGGTGCTGCCGGTCGATCATGGCGGTCTGGTCCAGCCCGATGTCCTGAGCGAGGCGCTGCGGGACGACACCGCCGTCGTCAGCATCCAGCTGGCCAACAACGAGGTCGGCACCATCCAACCCATCCAGGAGCTGGCCGAACGGTGCGCCCAGCGCGGAGTGCCGCTGCACACCGACGCGGTGCAGGCGGCCGGCTGGCTCGACCTCGACGTCACCCAGCTGGGCGTCCAGGCGCTGAGCATCTCGGGGCACAAGATCGGCGCGCCCAAGGGTGTCGGCATCCTGTGGGTCTCTCGCCGGACCCCCTTCGAACCGCTCATCCACGGAGGTGGCCAAGAGGGCGGGCACCGTTCTGGCACCGAGAACGTGGCGGCCGCCGTCGGCATCGCGACCGCCCTGCGACTCGCGGCCGGCTCCCACGACGACGTCGTGGCCCGTCGAGACGCGTTCATCGCTCGCGTCCTCGCGGAGGTGTCCGGGTCCCAGCTCACCGGCCACGCGAGCGAGCGGCTCCCCGGCAGCGCGTCCTTTGTGTTCCCGGGTCGCAGTGGGGAGTCGATCCTGCTCGATCTCGAACGCCGCGGAGTGGTCAGCTCCAGCGGCTCGGCCTGCGCCGCCGGCAGCGACGAACCCAGCCACGTGCTCACCGCCATGGGCTACCCCGCCGAGGTCGCGCAGACCGCCGTCCGCTTCACCTTCGGTCGCGCCGTCACGGCCGACCAGCTCGACGAGGTCGTCGATCACCTGGTCAGTGCGACCCGCTGAGAAGGCCGCAGGGCTGTGTCACCGTGTCCTGATCTTTTCGGCGAACTTCTGGGCAATGTCGATCGTCTGCTCGCGATCGCCGGTCTCCGCGCCCTGGGCGCGGTACAGCTGGACGGTGATGCGGGTGTCGCCCCACTGACCGCGCACGTCGGTGGTGTCGCCGCTGCGCACACAGGTGCCACCCACGGCGTCGACCGAGTCCGGCAGTGGCTGGAACTCGGCGCACGAGGCGCCGGTGACGTCCTCGTCGGTCGGGTTGTCGACGGCTTCGCCCGTGGCGACGCCGGACGCCAGGACCGAGCTGATCCGCACGGTGGCCCGGTTCGGGTCGCCGGCCGTGCACTCGTTGAACCGCGGGCCGCCGTCGTCCCGGCCGTCACGCTTCGGGTCGAAGGCGGTGCCCTGGGTCTGCAGGTCGTCGCCGTCCTGCCCTGCGGTGTCGAGCGCTGCGGAGATCTCGGCAGTGGGAATCAG
>JBBSKV010000081.1:0-6897 GCA_038255955.1 Propionibacteriales bacterium | reverse complement strand
CAGCTGGCGGTCAACGCCGCCACGATCGACGTCCGCACCCCCGGCGAGGGCGAGACGACGGCCCTGGTGGTCACCGACCGCCACGACAACATCGGCATGGATCCGGTGGCCCGTGCCGTCGCGGACCGGGCCGGCGCGCGCCTGCTGATCGACCTCGGAGACGACACCTCCACCGGCGCGTCGTGGGAGACCTTCAGCATCAACTCCCTGGCGCGCGAGTTCCGCGGCTTCGACGTCGTCGCCGTGGCGGGCAATCACGACTCCGGCGTCTCGGTGGTCGACCAGATGAAGGACAAGGGCTTCACGGTCCTGGACGGCACGCCGCAGACCGTGGCCGGCATCCGATTCATCGGCGGCAGCGACCCGCGCAGCTCAGGCCTGACGGCCGGCTACAACGGCGACGAACCCGACAACATCTCGGCCATCCGGCTGCAGGACGAGGCGCTGACCGAGGCGGCCTGCGACGACGGCCAGGCGACGGTGGCGGCCGTCCACAGCTCGGCATCGGCGCGCGACCTGTCCCTCTCCGGCTGCGTCGATCTGGTGCTCTCCGGACACCTGCACCGCCAGGTCGGTCCGGACGTGGTCGTCGCCGGTGAGGACGATGCGCCGGACGGTCGGACCACGACGACCCTCAGCACCGGTTCGACCGGCGGAGCCGTCTATGCCTTCGCCCTGGGCAGCAAGCTGCGACGCCAGGCCCAGGTCACGATCGTCACCTTCGCGGACGGTCGACCGATCGGGGTCCAGCCGGTCACGTTCAATCCGGGCGGGATCATCGAGGCCTCGGACTACGTGCCGTTGACGTTGTCTCCCGACGTGCGCTGATCGCTGCTCAGCCGGTGGGGGCGAAGCGCTTGGCCGAGCGTTCGCGGGCCTTGGCCGCCTCGATCTCGCGGTCCCGCGGCGGCGCAGCGGTGACGAGGTCCTCCAGCAGGTGGCCGGTGATGTGGGCGATCTCGGCGACGGCGCGGTCGAAGACCTCCTGATTGGCCTTGGACGGCTTGGTGGTCCCGGCGATCTTGCGCACGTACTGCAGGGCTGCGGCCTGCACCTCGTCATCGGTCGCGGCAGGCTCGAAGTTGTGAAGGGTTCGGATGTTTCGGCACATCTGCCCAGCGTAGATCCGGTCCGGAACGGACACCAGAGGTCAGCGGCAGCGCTCGATGATCAGGCGGGCGTAGACCTCGGCACACCGGACGACTTCGTCGATGGCCACCGACTCGTCGACCGAATGGGCCTGGCTCACGTCACCGGGGCCGTACTGCAGCGTGGGGATCCCGGCTGCCGCGTACTGACGCAGATCGGAGCCGTACGGTGCGCCGGAGACGTTGGCCGCTCCGGCCCCACTGGCCGCGACGATGCCGCTGACCTGATCGGCCAGGGGGTCGCCTTCGGGCAACCGGCCTGCCGCGAACCTGCCGCCGGGCCACGACACGGTCGGCGGGTTGTGCCGCAGCCAGGGGTGCTGGGCTGCCGCATCGGCCACGGCCTGCTCGAAGATCGCCTCCGCCTCGGCGAAGGTCTCTCCCGGCATGACGCCGTAGCGTCCTTCGGCGACGAGTCGATCCGGCACCGTGCTCGACCAGTCGCCGGCCTGGACCATGCCGACGCTCAGTGGCCACGGGTTGGCGTCGAAGGGCTGGGGCGGCTTGGCGTTGCGACGCGCGCTCAGGTCGAGCAGCGCGTGGTGCAGGTGGTCGAAGGCGGTGATGGCGCTGTGCCCGTGCTGCGGCATCGACCCGTGGGTCGCCTGGCCCCCGACCTCGAGTCGGAACGTGAGCGAGCCCGCGTTCGCGGTCACGATGCGGTGTGCGGTGGGCTCGGCGATGACGCAGGCATCGCCGGTGTGCCCACGCAGCAGCGTCGCGAACGTGCCCAGGCCGCCGTCCTCCTCGCCGATGACCGTGTGCACGGCGAAGGGGCGGGTCAGGGTCTCGTCGGCAACGGCCCGTGCCGCGGCGATGATGGCTGCGACGCCGCCCTTCATGTCGCAGACGCCACGCCCGTACCAGCGGCCGTCGTGCTCGCGGACGTGCCATGGATCCTCGTTCGTCCAGTCCTCGGGCTCGCCGGCCGGAACGACGTCGACGTGACCGTTGAGCACCAGGGCTGGCTGGCCGCTGCCCGAGACGCCGACGCAGCCCCAGGCCTCGTCGCGGTCGACCTCCTCGCCGGGACAGTCCGGGCGCGCGCGCAGCTCGTCGAGGTCGAGACGCCAGTGGTCGACCTCCAGGCCGAGTCCGGCCAGGGTCGCAGCGGTCCAACGCTGCATCCAGACCTCGGCGTCGGTTCCACCGGTGCTGGGGATGCTGACCAGCTGCGCGAGGTCGCGGCGAATCAGGTCGACGTCGATGTCCATGCGGCCAGTCTGTCAGCGGGGTCTCGGACGTGCTCAGGGGTCCCGGTCCACTGCGCTAGGCTCCTGCCATGACAGCCCGGCACCTCCTCCTTGCGTGGTGGCGCCACCGCTGACGGTGGCCTGTCGACTTCTGCCCAGACCGCCAGCGTGGCCGGATCTGGGCACTGTCGTCCCTGCCGGTCCTCACCCCCCGAGGAAGTTCGATGTCCCAGCTCCACGACGTGCTCGCCCAGCCGGCGTTCGCCCTGATCCGCGTACGAGACTCCGACACGGTCACGCTGCTCGGCGGCCGGCGCACGGACATCGAGTCGTTGGCCGACGTGCCGCTCGTGCCGGGGGTCGGCAGCGGCGGTCCGGTCTGGGACCACCTCGTGCTGGTGCCGTACGCCCAGGCCCGCGAACGTCGCTTCGAGGCGCACCAGGACGGCACGCCGTTGACGGTCATCGCCGCCGACGTGCGCGCCGAGATGTCGCTGGCCGACGTGCTGGCCGAGCTGCCGGACGCCCCGATCGAGTTCATCGACCGCGGCGGGTTCGAGACCTCGGACGACGACTACGCCGGACTCGTGCGGCAGATCATCGACGACGAGATCGGCAACGGCGAGGGCGCCAACCTGGTCATCGGCCGCAAGTACCGCGCCCAGGTGGCCGACTGGGGGGTCGACCGAGCGCTGACCGCCTTCCGGCGGCTGCTGGAGCGGGAACGCGGCGCGTTCTGGACGTTCTGCATCTTCACCGGCGACCGGTACCTGATCGGTGCGAGCCCCGAGCGGCACGTCAGCGTCGAGGCGGGCCAGGTGCGGATGAATCCGATCAGCGGCACCTTCCGGGTCCACGGTCTGGAGACGCACGCGGCCCGCAAGGAGGCGCTGCTGTCGTTCCTCGCCGACGAGAAGGAGATCTACGAGCTCTTCATGGTCGTCGACGAAGAGCTGAAGATGATGTGCGACATCTGCCACGAGGGCGGCATGGTGCTCGGTCCCTACCTCAAGCCCATGACGCACCTGGTGCACACCGAGTACCTGCTGGCGGGGCGCACGGACCGGGACGTTC
Source organism: Propionibacteriales bacterium (assembly GCA_038255955.1). Lineage (GTDB taxonomy): Bacteria > Actinomycetota > Actinomycetes > Propionibacteriales > Nocardioidaceae > Aeromicrobium. Next base: position 3,482 of record JBBSKV010000081.1, on the reverse strand, counting down.
GAGCCGTGCTGCGCGACTCGATGTTCGCGGCCACCGTCACCGGCAGCCCCGTGGAGAATGCCTGCCGACTCATCAAGCAGTACGAACCGAAGGGCCGCGGCTACTACGCCTCGATCGCTGCGCTGATCGGCCGCGACAGCGATGGGCTCCCGAAGGCTGATGCGCCCATCCTCATCCGCACCGCCGACGTCGACCTCGACGGTCATCTGATGGTCACGGCCGGCGCCACGCTGGTGCGCGACTCCGACGCCGAGTACGAGACCGCCGAGACCTGGGCCAAGGCCGGTGGAATTCTCAGCGCCTTCGGGCTCGTCGAGGCCGCGGCCGTGCCGCCGGAGGGCTTCGACGCGATCACCCGGGAGGACGAGGTGCTGATCGCGCTCGCGACCCGCAACCAGCGCCTCAGCCAGTTCTGGCTCAGCGACCAGTCGGGCGCTGCGCCAGTGCCCTCGCTGGTCGGCCAGCGGGTCGTCGTGCTGGACGGCGAGGACGACTTCGTCAACATGCTGGCGCACGTGTTCGGTGTGCTCGGCATGACGACCGACGTCGTGCGCCACGACGAGTACACCGAGGGTGCCTTCGATGGCTACGACCTCGTGGTCGTCGGACCCGGACCCGGGGACCCGCGGGAGGCCGATGATCCGAAGATGGCAGTTCTGCACGGCGCGGTGCGTTCGCTGCTGGACACCGAACGGCCCTTCCTCGCGGTATGCCTGGGCCACCAGACGCTGTGCCACCAGCTGGGCCTGGACCTGGTGTTCAAGGACATCGTCTTCCAGGGAACGCAGAGTCGGCTCCCGGTGCTGGGCCGCGAGGAGACGGTCGGTTTCTACAACACCTTCGTGGCCCGCGAGCCAGCCAGCGGCCTGCCGGACGGCGTGACGGTGCAGACCGATCCCGAGACCGGCGACATCCACCTGATCGCCGGGCCGCACTACCGCGGCGTGCAGTTCCACGCCGAGTCGATCCTCACCCGCGGCGGCTTCGGCATCCTGCGCGATCTCGTCACCGACCTGATCGGCTGACCGAGGAGCGGCCGCATCGATGACGGCTCGCTACTACTAGGTCACCGCTCCCGGGCTGGCGGCGGTCGTGGTCGCGATGGGGGAGCGGCGGCGCAGCCGGGTGACGGCGACGCCGACCAGGCACAGCGCGCCGCCGACGAAGGCGAGCGCGGCGGGCACCTCGTCGAGCATGAACCACGAGAGCAGTATCGCGATGACCGGCACCAGGTAGGTCGAGGACGCGACCTGGCCGGTACTGAGCCGCCGGATCGCGTAGGCCCAGGTGGAGAAGCCGATCGCGGTCGGGAAGACGCCGAGATAGACCAACCAGGCGATGTCAGCGCCGCTCGCCGAGCCGAGCTCGCGCACGAGTGCGGGAGCGAACGGCAGGCACACGATGGCGCCGATGACGCAGCCCAACCAGACCGAGGTTGCCGAGGTCAGCACCGCCAGCGTGGGTTTCTGGGCGATGGCTCCGATGGCGTAGCAGACGGCGGCGAGCAGGCACAGCAGCACGCCGGTGGTGCTGGCCGAGTCCACGGCAGTCGAGTCGGCGCGGGTCGACACCGCGATCAGCAGCACGCCGGAGAAGGCGATGCCCATGCCCACCATGAGCGGCCGGGGGAAGCCTTCGCGGTACAGGACGCCGGCCAGGACCGCGATGAGGATGGGTCCCGTGTTGATGATCAGGGCCGTCGTGCCGGCATCGAGATCCTGTTCCGCCGCGTTCAGCGCCACGTTGTACACGCCGAACCAGGCGACGCCGTACACGACCACGAGACCGAGCATCCGGCCGTGCGGCATCGTCGACAGCCGAGGGCGGGCGACGAGCGCCAGCGCCAACGCTCCGACGACCAGCCGGCCCAGACTCATGGCGCCTGGCGAGAAGGCGTCCGAGATCGCGCGGATCCCGACGAATGCTGACGCCCACAGGATGACGGTGACCAGCAGCGCCGGTACCGAGAGATCGCGTTCCTTCACGTGCTGACGGTAGTCGGCCCACCGATCGCTGGTGCCGGCGCGAGGCTCGTTCTCTAGCTGGCGTCCTTGTCCGAGCCGAGCGTGACGTCGACGGTCTTGGTGCTGCCGTCGCGCTGGTAGGTGACCTCGATCGTCTCGTCGGGCTGGTAGGCGCGGATGGACGCCACGAGCCCGTCCGAGGTGGCCACGGCGTGTCCGTTGACCGCCGTGATGATGTCGCCCTTCTGCAGGCCGGCCTTGGCCCCGGCGCTGCCGGAGTTGACCGAGTTGATTTCGGCGCCGATTGCGGTGATCTCGTCACCGGAGACCGCGCCGCGCACGGAGACGCCGATCTGGGCGTGCTCGACCTTGCCGCCGGCGATCAGCTGCTTGGCGATGTTCTTGGCCAGGTCGATCGGGATGGCGAAGCCGAGGCCGATCGAACCGGCCTGACCCGACACAGTGGTGCCCGCGCGGATGGCCGAGTTGATGCCGATGACGTTGCCGGCCAGGTCGACCAGCGGTCCGCCGGAGTTGCCGGGGTTGATCGCGGCGTCGGTCTGCACGGCCGGGAACACCGTCGGGGTGTCCGAGCCGGAGCCGTCCGAGGAGGTGACCGGTCGATTCAGCGCCGACACGATTCCCTGGGTGACGGTGCTCTCGAGGCCGAACGGCGAACCGATCGCGACGACCTCCTGGCCGACCTGCAGGTCAGCTGATGCGCCGAGCGTGGCCGGCTGGAGCCCGGTCTTGTCCTTGGCCTTGATGACCGCGATGTCCGTCAGCGGATCGCGACCCACGATCTCGGCCTCGGTGTTGGTGCCGTCGCTGAACGCGACGGTGATGGTGCCGCCCTCGGCAGCCACCGCGACGACGTGGTTGTTGGTCAGGATGCGGCCGTCGCTGCTGACGATGATGCCGGTGCCCGAACCGCTCTCCGACGAACCCTTGACGTTGATCTGCACGACCGAGGGCAGCACCTTGGCGGCGACCTTCTCGACCGCGCCGGCGTCCAGCTTGGTCGGCGTGGCGTTGCCGGAGTCCAGCGAGCTGGACGTCACGCCGCTCGTGCCGCCGTCGCCCTGCTGGTCCTGCAGGTAGGCGCCGCCGTAGCCCGCAGCGCCGGCGAGAGCGACCAGCGCCACCACGGCCACGAGCTTGCCGCCGCGCTTGCGGCGCGCCGGGGCTGCGACCGGCACGGCAGCGGTCTGCGTCGGCGAGTCGTAGGAGTCGTGAGCGGAGTCCAAGTTGATCGTCGGCTCGTCGTCGACCGCAGGTGCGGTGGACTCAGTGGCACCCGCGTACTCGTGCGTCGTCGGGTAGCGGGTCTCGTGCGTCTCAGAGCTCGGCGCGGCGGACTCGGGGGAGGCGTTGTCAGCACCCTGAGGGTCAGCACCCTGGGGCTGATCGGTGGGGGCGGCCCCATCGTGGTCCGGCGTCGGAGGTGTCTGGTCCGTGCGCTCCGTCGGCGGGACGTACGGGCGCTCGGAGAATGGGTCGTGCGGCTCAGTCATGTCT
>JBBSKV010000080.1:0-6935 GCA_038255955.1 Propionibacteriales bacterium | reverse complement strand
TTCATCTCCACGCACGGCTCGCGCAAGGGCCTGGCGGACACCGCGCTGCGGACCGCCGACTCGGGCTACCTCACGCGTCGTCTCGTCGATGTCTCTCAGGACGTCATCGTCCGCGAGGACGACTGCGGCACCGACCGCGGCCTGCCGATGCCGATCGCGGCGACCGACGAGCGCACGGGCAACCGCACGGTGCACGAGGACGTCGAGACCTCGGCCTACGCTCGCGCCGCCGCCACCGACGTCACTGACGCCGAGGGCAACGTCCTGGTCGAGGCCGGCGGTGACCTCGGCGACGTCGAGATCGCCCAGCTGATCGCCGCTGGCGTCACCGAGGTCAAGGTCCGCACGGTCCTGACCTGTGAGGCCAAGGCCGGCACGTGCGCCAAGTGCTACGGCCGCTCGTTGGCCACCGGCAAGCTCGTCGACATCGGCGAGGCGGTCGGCACCATCGCGGCCCAGTCGATCGGTGAGCCCGGCACGCAGCTGACCATGCGTACCTTCCACACCGGTGGTGTGGCCGGCGACGACATCACGCACGGACTGCCGCGCGTCGTCGAGCTGTTCGAGGCACGTGTCCCCAAGGGCCAGGCGCCGATCACCGAGGCCGCAGGCCGCGTCGCGATCGACGACTCGGACAAGTCCCGCAAGCTGGTCGTCACCCCTGACGACGGCGGCGAGCCGTTCGAGTACCCGGTCACCAAGCGCGCGCGTCTGCTGATCTCCGACGGTGATCACGTCGAGGTCGGTCAGCAGCTCACGCACGGCACACCCAACCCGCAGGAAGTGCTGCGCATCCTGGGTGTCCGCCGTGCGCAGGAGCACCTCGTGGACGAGGTCCAGGAGGTCTACCGCTCGCAGGGCGTGGCCATCCACGACAAGCACATCGAGATCATCGTGCGGCAGATGCTGCGTCGCGTGACCGTGATCGAGCAGGGCGCTGCCAAGCTCATCCCGGGCGATCTGGTCGATCGGGCGGTCTTCGAGGAGGAGAACCGTCGCGTCGTCGCCGAAGGTGGCACCCCCGCCTCCGGCCGACCGGTCCTGATGGGCATCACGAAGGCCTCGCTGGCCGTCGAGTCGTGGCTGTCGGCCGCCTCCTTCCAGGAGACGACCCGCGTCCTCACCGACGCAGCGATCCACGGCAAGTCCGACTCGCTGCGTGGCCTGAAGGAGAACATCATCATCGGCAAGCTGATCCCGGCCGGCACCGGCCTGGATCGCTACCGCAACATCAAGGTGGAGCCCACCGAGGAGGCCCGCAAGGCCGCCTATGCCGTCACCGGCTACGGCGACTACGACTACGGGTTCGGTGGCGATCAGGCTCCGGTGCTGCTGGACGACAGCGACTTCTCCTTCGAGAACAGCTGATCGACCTCACCACGACGTCCCTCGCCGCGCTTGCGGCGGGGGACGTTGTGCGTCCCCTGCACACTGGACGTTTGCACCCGAGGAGGTGACATGGCCCAGTCAGAACAGCCCAAGGCGAAGATCAATGGAGCGCAGGTCGTGGGCAGCGCCCTGGCGGCGATGACCTCGGCGGTCCTGCTGTCGACCCTCGGCGTGGCCGGAACGATCATCGGCGCGGCGGCCGGCAGCCTCGTGCTGACCGTGGGCGGATCGTTCTACACCCAGCACGTCGAGGCCAGCAGGGCACGGGTGAGCAGTGCCGCCGCGGCGGCACGGGGCATGGTGCAGCAGTCCCGAGTGCGGCAGGCGGACCTGCCTCCGTCGGTGGTGGCCGAACGCGCCCAGACCGAGTTCGACGAGGCCCAAGCCCGAGAAGATGGCTCGAGCTGGAAGGACGCGTGGCGGCGACTGCCGTGGAAGCGACTGGCGCTGGCGTCGGTGGCGCTGTTCACCGTGGTGATGCTGGCGATCTCGGCCTTCGAGCTGATCGTCGACCGGCCCGTCTCGTCCTTCACCGGCGGCTCGGACACCGCCGGGCGCGGCACGAGCTTTCCGTTCGGACAGGGGTCCTCAACCGATGAGGGTGGGGACGAACCTTCTTCCGGCGGCGCAGACGACGGGGTCGAGGACCAGCAGCCTGACGCCGAGCAACCAGCGCCCGAACCCACCTCGGAACCCACCACACCGACTCCCACGACTCCGGCCCCCACGGCCGAACCGACGGTGCCCGCACCCGTGGAGTGACTCGCTCGACCGCTCGCTCGCTGCTTGCCCTAGCGACGAGTTCTACGAGGAGTGTGAGCGCAGCGAAGGGCGCTCGCTCGGGATCTCGCGAAACAGCGAGGTGAGCTGGGGCTCGAACAGCGGTCGGAAGATCCGCTTGACGAACGGGAGCATGAGCAGGTTGGCCAGCACGACGGCGGCGATGATGGTGCCGAGCACGGCCACGACGCCGTAGGCCTCCAGCCGGTCGAACACACCGAACTGCTGGTTGAGGATCAAGATGATGTAGCCGTGCAGCAGATAGCTGTAGAACGTGCGCTCACCCATGCGCGTGGTCCACGAGCGACGCCGGGGCACCAGGGCCAGCGCGGCGAACGCGAGGGTGAATCCGATGACAAGCAGCTCGGCGCGCTGGGTGATTCCATCGAGGGGGGTCGAGTTCAGCGGCGACTCGTCGTACCGGGCCTTGTACAGCAGCCAGTCGGTCGTCCAGCTGCGCGAGTACAGGTAGCACAGGACGAAGGCCACCGAGAGCGTGATCGCCGCGGCGATCCGGACCGGGGTGCGCGACAGCATGAGGAAGCGCTCGCGGGTCATGTGCAGGCCGACCACGTAGAACGGCAGGAAGCCCAGGATCTTGGGCAGCGCCAGCACGTTCGGCACCTCGATCAGACCCACCAGCAGCGAGATCACGATCGACGTCGTGATCGGGTACCGCAGCGCCCGCCAGATGGGTGTCGTCAGGCGCCACACGAACAGGGCCGCGAGGAACCAGCCGAGCCACTGCGGCGACAGCAGCGCCAGAGGATCAGGCTTGCCCGTGTAGTGCCGCATCAGCAGCTGCAGGGTGGTCTCGACCAGGAGGTATGGCACGACCAACGTGCTGATGATGCGCTTGACCTGTCGCGCGTCGCCCATGTAGCGGCGAGCCGTGTATCCCGAGATCAGGATGAAGAAGGGCATGTGGAACGCGTAGATCCACACGTACACCGCCCGCGCGGAGTCCATGGCAACGTACTGGGTCAGCGAGTGGCCGATGACCACCAGCAGCATGACCCAGTAGCGGGCGTTGTCGAGGTAGGCCACCCGCTCCTTGGGAGCAGCGGTGACGACCGGCAGTGGTTCCAGGGCGCTCATCATCTGCGATTCTAGGGGGCCACGGCACACCGACCGGGAGGACCTGATGAACGACGCGCACTGCACCCAGCGGCTGGGTGCCTACGCCGTCGCGTTCAGCACGTTCGGCGGGGACGACTGGGTGCTCCTGACGCGCATCTCCTCGGTCGGGTATCCGCCGGGCGCGTGGACGTTGCCCGGCGGGGGAGTCGACCACGGGGAGTCACCGCACGCCGCGGTGGGACGCGAGCTGTACGAGGAGACCGGTCTGCGTGCGTCGTCGGCGCGCCTGGTGGACGTGCACGACGTGCACGTGGTCGACGTCGGTCGCGACGACCGGTACGAGGACTACCACGGCGTTCACCTGCTGTACGCGGTCTCGGTCGATCCGCAGGCGCCGCTGCAGGTGATCGACGTCGGCGGCAGCACCGACCTGGCGCGATGGGTCCGGATCACCGACGTCAGCGACCTCCGGGTGCTCTCGATGGTCACGCACGTGCTGGAGCGGCGCGAGAAGTTCGACGCCTGACGGCGCCGGGTCGTCAGCGGGTGTAGCCGGGCGGGTACACCATGAGCAGCACGTAGTTGCCGCGGGCGGACAGCACGTACGTGGCGCGGTAGAGGGTGCTGCCCTTGCTGCCGCTGTAGGTGGTGTTGACCTCGTTGAGCTCGACCGCGACATCCTTGGCGATCGGCGTGTCCGCCCGATCGGTCACCCACTGCTGGGCCAGGTCGTCGGCAGTGGCGGCCTTGTCGGTGGTCAGCTCGACGAAGGACGGTTCGAATCCACTGAGCAGGATCGTCGCATCGGCAGGAGCGACGAATCCGTCGGCGAGCGGGGTGAGCCGCGTGGCGTCCCGATCCATGCTCGGCCAGATCAGGCCCGACGGGTCCGCATCCTCACCCACCTCCCGCACGTCGCCGATGTCTCCGGACTCGCGCTCCTCCTGGCCGAGTCGCGGATCACCGACGTACTTGATCTGCAGCGTCATCACCGGGCGGCGCAGGGACGACGGTGCAGCGGTGCGGGTGGTGACGTTGCCGGGGTCGACGGTGAGGATGATGCGGACGTCGCGCTGGTCCGACGTGGTGCCGCTGACGCCGAGCCGGCACTCGGTGATGCGTCCCTGTCGTGAGTCGCACCACGAGGACAGCTCGGTCGGCACGTCTGACTTGGGCAGCATGGCTTCCAGCTGTGCCAGCATGCGACCCACCACCTGGGTCGGCTGGCCGTCGATGCGCATCACCGAGATGACGGTGTCCGGGAGCGGCCCCTCCTCGAGGACGCCGAACGTGTCGTCACTTGGACGGTCGTCGGGGGTGGGGGTGGGAGCGGTCGCAGTGGGATCCTCGGACTGGCGCTCGGCCAGCTTGGCACGCTCGTCGGCCGCCTTCTGCGCCTCGCCGGCCTGCAGGTCGGGAGCGTACGTGGCCACCAGCCGCTCGCTGCGGATGCGTGTCAGCGGCCCGAGCTGGGTCGCGCCGTCGGGCACCTGCAGGCCATACCCGAGAGGGCTCTCCGGTCCGGACTCGAAGGGCGCGAGATCGGAGTCGTCGGCCGTGGCGGCCGGTGTGGGCGTGCTCGACGACGTCGTCGACGAGGCCGGTCCGGGCTCGTCCGTGGAGGCCTGGCAGGCGGACGCCACGATCGCGAGAACCGCCGCCGAGGCAGCGATGCGGTGGGACTTGCTCATGAACACGCGGTCTCCTTCGGGCACCAGCCTAGATTCACCCCCCTAGCGACTCTCGCGCAGGATGTCGTTTGCGTAGGGTGCGAAGGACCACGACCGAGAGGCCCCCCGTGAGCGACTTCGCACCCGAACATCCCGAGACCGTCTTCACCTACGGGGCGCCCGGGCTGAAGTTCGGTGTCGGCGCCCGATTCGAGCTCGGACACGATCTGGCCCAGCTCGGAGCGCGCCGCGTGCTGGTCGTGACGGATCCGGGTGTGGCCGCCACCGGATCGCCGGCCGAGGTCGTGCAGACCTTGGCGCGCAGCGGGATCGACGCCGTGCTGTTCGACCGCACCCGGGTCGAACCGACGGACGGAAGCCTGCAGGAGGCCATCGCGTTCGGCCGCGCCGAGGGGCCGTTCGACGTCGTCGTCGCGATCGGGGGCGGCAGCAGCATCGACACGGCCAAGGCCGTCAACCTGCTGATGACCAACGAGGGTGAGCTGATGGACTACGTCAACGCGCCCGTCGGCGGTGGCCGGGCACCGGCGAACCCGTTGTTGCCGCTGGTCGCGATTCCCACCACCACCGGCACGGGCAGCGAGAGCACCACCATCTGCGTGCTCGACGTCGTGAGCCAGCACGTCAAGACCGGCATCTCCCACTCCCGACTGCGTCCGACGCTGGCCGTTGTCGACCCCGAGCTGACCGTGACCCAGCCGGCCGGCGTCACGGCCGCGTCCGGCCTCGACATCTTGTGCCACGCGCTGGAGAGCTACACCGCCCGACCCTTCACGTCCTACGAGCACAAGCAGGCCGATCAGCGTGTTCCCTACTGCGGAGCCAACCCGATCGCCGACATGTGGTCGGAGAAGGCGCTGAGCTTGATGGCCACGTCGTTTCGCACCGCGGTGCGAGACGGCGACGACATCGGGGCGCGCACGCAGATGGCGATGGCGGCCACGTTCGCCGGCCTGGGCTTTGGAAATGCCGGCGTGCACATCCCGCACGCCAACGCCTATCCGATCGCCGGCCGGGTCAAGGACTTCCGCCCCTCTGGCTACGACGCCGATCACGCGATGGTGCCGCACGGCATGGCGGTGTCGCTGAGCGCCCCTGCGGCCTTTCGGTTCACCTTCGGCGCGGCCCCCGAGCGGCACGTGCGTGCGGCCGAGCTGCTCGCGCCGGCGGCCGCCCGGCCGGACGATGCCGCTGAGTTCCTGCCGTCCGTGCTGGCGGCGGTCATGCGTGACGTCGGCATCCCGTCCGGTCTGGCCGAAGTCGGATTCGATGGCGCCGACATCGGCGATCTCGTCGAGGGCTCGATGATGCAGCAGCGCCTGCTGGCCACCGCGCCGCGCGAGGTCCGTGCCGAGGACGTCGCCACGATCCTCGAGCAGTCGATCGAGATCTGGTGACCGACGCTCCCGCCCGCAGGTCGACGACCGATGAGGTGTTCGTGCGGCTGCGCCAGCAGATCCTCGCCGGGGAGCTCGCGCCGGGCAGCCACCACTCGGTCTATCGGCTCTCCGACGAGCTCGGGGTGTCGCGCACGCCAGTGCGTGAGGCGGTGCTGCGGCTGGCCGATCTGGGTCTGGTGACCATCGAGCGCAATCGCGGCATCACCATCCGCGGGGTCCGGGCCGAGGACGTCCGCGACGTGTTCGAGCTGCGGCTGATGCTGGAGGTTCCGGCGGCCGCCGGAGCCGCCGGGCGAGCCGACGAGGCCCTGGTGCAGCGGCTCAGGTCGGCGCTGGCGGCCATGCGGGCCGCAGCCCGAGTCGGCGACGAGGCGGAGTTCACCCGACATGATCGGGCGTTGCACGCCGCCCTTGGGGAGTCGCTCGGCAACGTGCGGCTGTCCCGCGAGGTCGATCGTCTGCGTGACTCCATCCAGGTGCGCGGCGTGTCGACCATCGATCGCACCCGCACGATGGCCGATGTCGCCGAGGAGCACGCCCCGATCGTCGCCGCGGTGGCGGCCGGCGATCCGGTCGCCGCTGCATCCGCGATGCG
>JBBSKV010000079.1:0-6998 GCA_038255955.1 Propionibacteriales bacterium | reverse complement strand
GGAATCCCGACCTCCCGGGACGCGACCTCCAGATCGGCCCTGCCCAGGGTCATCAGCACGATGAGGCGCCGCTCGTCGACGTCGAGGTCGCCGAGCGCGTCGAGCAGCGTGACGTCGGAGTCGTCCTCGTGCCGGCGGCGCAGGGGATGGGTGCTCCGGCTCAGGGCAGTGGCGCGCCATGCCTCGGTGCGCACGTGACCGAGCGGATCGCGGTCCCGGATCTTGGCCCAGTCGCGCCACGCGCGCCGGAAGGCGTCCGTGGTGGCCTCGAGGGCGACCTGCCGATCGCCGCAGAGCGCGTACGTGACCTCGACGGCCTCGGGGAAGGCAGAGCGGTAGAAGCTGTCGAACTCATCGATGCGTGACATGAACTGCCTCCTTCGGCGCTCGGCGTGCCTCGGCGCGGCATCGTCACGATACAGGGGAGGATGAACAGGTGACTGCGCCCACCGAGACCCCGTACCTCCGGGCGGCGTTCATCTCCGGCCCGCTCGCTGCGCTTGCAGCGATGCTCTTGTCGGCCGTGATCGTGCTGTTCGCACGGGGTCTGGAGGGCATCTCGGTGACGTCGACGGCACGCATCGCCGCCCAGGTCTGGCTGACCTCGATCGGTGCCGGCATCACGGCCGATGGCGTCGTCATCACGCTCGTGCCGATCGGCTCGCTGCTGGTGGCCGTTCTGGTCGTGGCGGTGGTGGTGCGGTGGACCCTGCCCGACCCGGTCAACGACCTGCCCGCCTTCGTGATCTCCACCGCGGGAGCCCACGGCGTCGTCGGTGCCGTGATCGCGGCGGTGGCCGGAACCGGCGGCGTCGACATCTCACCCGTGCGGGCCGTCGCGGCCGCATTCGTGGTCGGAGGGGCCGGGGCGGCCCTCGGCGCCACGAGTCGCCATGGCGGCGGCGCCGCGTTGTGGTTCACCGTCAGCGAGCACGTCCGGCGTGCCGTGCGCGCGGGCCTGGCGGGGGTGCTGACCGTGCTGACAGCCGCCACGGTGCTGCTCGTCCTGCTCCTGCTGGTCCATCTCGATCGCGCCGGCGACCTGTGGGCCCTGCTCGACCCGGGCCTGGGTGGTGGCATCGCGCTGGCCGCCGGATCCCTGCTCGCCGTGCCGAACCTGGTGCTCTGGACGGCCGCCGCACTCATCGGGCCGGGATTCGCGCTGGGCACCGACACCACCGTGGATCTCACCGGCTCCCAGCTGGGTGCGGTGCCCGGGTTCCCGGTGCTGGCTGCCCTGCCATCGCCGGGTGAGTTTCCCGGCTGGGTGTTCGTGCTGGGCCTGGTGCCGCTTGCCGCTGGTGCGGTTGCCGGGTGGCGGGCTGCTCGAGACGACCGCGACGACCTGCGAGCCCGGATCATCGCGGGTGTCGCGGCCGGTGCCACGGGCGGCTTCATGCTCGGCGTGCTGATCGGCGCTTCAGGCGGAGCCATCGGCCCGGGACGGATGGAGCAGGCCGGTCCGGCCGCCCTCACGTCGCTGCTCGTGGCCGTGCCCGTCATGGCGGTGGGCGGTGGGATCGGGGCGGTCCTCGCGCACTATCGTGGCGTGCGTGCCCCCCACCAGCCCATCCCAGAATCCGGCCCAGAATCCGGCCCGGCTGGTCGTTCTCGTCTCTGGCGGCGGCACCAATCTGCAGGCGCTGATCGACGCGACGACCAACCCTGACTTCGGCGCCCAGATCGTCGCGGTCGGCGCTGACCGCGACGGCATCGAGGGCCTGGCCCGCGCCGAGCGGCACGGCATCGACACGTTCGTCCTCCCGGTCGCAGACTTCGCCGATCGGGTGGAGTGGGACATCGCGCTGGCCGATCAGGTGGCCGGGCACGCACCCGATCTGGTGGTCCTCGCGGGATTCATGAAGCTGGCCGGGCCAGCCTTCCTCGGGCTGTTCGGCGGACGCACCGTCAACACCCACCCGGCGCTCTCGCCGGCCTTTCCCGGCATGCACGGACCGCGCGAGGCCCTGGCGTACGGGGTCAAGGTCACGGGAGCCACGTTGTTCGTCGTCGATGCCGGAGTCGACACCGGACCCATCGTGGCCCAGGTGGTCGTGCCGGTGCTGCCCGGCGACGACGAGAGCTCGCTGCACGAACGCATCAAGCTCAGCGAGCGTCAGATGCTGGTCGACTGGGTCGGCCGCATGGCGCGCGAGGGCTACACCATCGACGGCCGCACCATCACGTTCGGAGACTCATGACCACCTTCCGCCCCCTCAAGCGCGCACTCGTGTCGGTCTACGACAAGACCGGACTGGACGACCTCGCGCGCGATCTGCACGCCGCGGGCGTGGCGATCGTGTCCACCGGTTCGACCGCCAAGACCATCGAGGCGGCCGGCGTCCCGGTCACCCCGGTCGAGGAGGTCACGGGATTCCCCGAGTGCCTCGACGGACGCGTCAAGACGCTGCACCCGCGGGTCCACGCCGGCATCCTGGCCGATCTGCGCCGCGATGACCACCAGCGCCAGCTGGCCGATCTGGAGATCGAGCCCTTCGACCTGGTGATCGTCAACCTGTACCCGTTCCGCGAGACGGTGGACTCCGGAGCGACACCGGACGAGTGCGTCGAGCAGATCGACATCGGCGGTCCGTCGATGGTGCGGGCGGCCGCGAAGAACCACCCGAGCGTCGCCGTGGTGGTGTCGCCGCAGCGGTACGCCGCGGTGCGCGAGGCCCTGGCCGCCGGCGGATTCACCCTCGAGCAGCGCAAGCAGCTCGCCGCCGAGGCGTTCAGCCACACCGCGTCCTACGACGTCGCGGTGGCGTCCTGGTTCGCCAGCTCCTACGCCCCCAGCGCAGACTCCGCGGAGTCCGGCGGCTGGCCCGACTTCGTCGGTGCGACGTGGGAGAGGTCGGCGGTGCTGCGCTACGGCGAGAACCCGCACCAGCCCGCCGCGCTGTACCGCAACGCCGACGGCGGCGGGCTCGCCGCCGCCGAGCAGCTGCACGGCAAGGAGATGTCGTACAACAACTACGTCGACACCGACGCCGCTCGCCGCGCGGCCTACGACTTCGCCGATCCGGCCGTCGCCATCATCAAGCACGCCAACCCGTGCGGCATCGCCGTCGGCGCTGACGTGGCCGAGGCGCACGCGCGCGCCCACGCCTGCGATCCGGTGTCCGCGTTCGGCGGTGTCATCGCCACCAACCGTGCCGTGAGCGTGGCCATGGCCCAGCAGGTGGCCGAGGTGTTCACCGAGGTGATCGTGGCCCCCGACTACGAGCCCGGCGCCGTCGAGGTGCTCCAGGGCAAGAAGAACATCCGGATCCTGAAGATCGCAGCGGACCAGAACCGCTCGCCGGTCGAGCTCCGCGCCATCAGCGGCGGGATCCTGATGCAGCGGGTCGACCGCGTCGACGCCGTGCAGGACGTGGGCGGGGACGATCCGAGCGCGTGGACGTTGGCCGCCGGCCAACCTGCCGATGCTGCTCTGCTCGCCGACCTCGCCTTCGCGTGGACCGCGTGCCGTGCGGTGAAGTCCAATGCGATCCTGCTGGCCAAGGACGGTGCCTCGGTGGGCATCGGCATGGGTCAGGTCAACCGGGTCGACTCGTGCCGTCTGGCGGTGGACCGTGCGGGCGACGAGCGCGCCGCCGGCTCGGTGGCTGCCTCTGACGCCTTCTTCCCGTTCGCCGACGGCCCCGGCATCCTGATCGAGGCCGGGGTGAAGGCGATCGTGCAGCCGGGCGGATCGGTGCGCGACGACGAGACGATCGCTGCCGCCGAGGCGGCTGGCATCACGATGTACTTCACCGGCACCCGCCACTTCTTCCACTGACCCCCGGGGGCGGTGGATTCGCAACCGAATTGGCCGCCCGGTGGGTCCGCAACCGTGTCAGCTGTGATGAGGTTGAATGTGCACCGCCAGAAGGGTGAACATGTCTGATCGGTTGGTGGGCGCGGGGCTCGTCACGGCCTCGGCGGCGGCCTTTGGCGCCATGGCGATCTTCGGCGTCTGGGTCCAAGAGGCCGGCACCGACACGATGGCACTGATCTTCGTGCGGTTCGCGCTGGCCTCGGTCGTGCTGCTCGTCGTCGTCCGGGTGCGACGGGTGCGGCTGCCCCCGATGCGCCGTTGGTGGCCGATCGCGGCGCTGGGCGGGATCGGCTACGTCGGACAGTCCACGTGCTTCTTCCTCGGTCTGCAGTACGCACAGGCCAGCCTCGTCGCCCTGTTGTTGTATCTGTTCCCTGCGTTCGTGACCGTGCTCGCGGCGGTGTTCTTGCGGGAGCGACCAGGCGTGGTGACGGCAGCCGCGCTGGTCATGTCCCTGGGTGGCACGGCTCTGGTGGTCGGCGGCGGCTCGGGCCGACCGTTGGGCATTGCTCTGGGCATCGGCGCCGCCATGGTCTACTCGGTCTACATCGTGGTCGGCTCGGTCGTCACCGGCGGGCTGGACTCGATCTTCGTGGCGACCGTGGTGTGCTGCTCGGCAGCCGTAGTCACCGGCACGATCGTCGGGGTGCTCGCGGCGGTGGGCCATCCGCAGTCGTTCCCGAGCGAGGTGAGGGGTTGGGCGTCGCTCGGGGCCATCGCGGTGCTGTGCACCGCGTTCGCGATCCTGACCTTCTTCGCGGGGATGGCCAGGCTGGGTCCCACGTCGACATCGGTGCTGTCGACCGTCGAACCCGTCGTCACGGTGGTGCTGGCCGCGCTGCTGCTGGACGAACGACTCAGCGGCGTGCAGATGCTCGGCGGTGCCCTGGTGCTGGCGGCCGTCATCTGGCTCGCTCGGAGTCACCGCACACCGGTGGTCGCCGTGGAGGCACCGCCGGTCTGACGGCGCGGTGCCTCCGCAACCGCATAGCTGCTGAGACGGTTGCAGATCCACCGCCCGACGGATTCGGTTGCAGATCCACCGCCCGCGGGAGTCGTCAGTGAGCGGAGGGGATGAGGCCTTCGAAGCTCGCCGGGCGTGAGCCGGCGGCGATGACGGCGAGGGCGTCGTCGACGGCATCCCACACGTTCCACAGCAGCACGCCGACCACCTGGTCACCGTCGAGGTAGTACACGACCGATCCGTCGGCCTGGGCGTCGACCACGGTCTCCAGCGATGGATCCATGCGGCCCACTGCCTCGTAGCCGAGGTCGAACAGATCGGAGTAGAACATCGGGGTGTGCGCATACGCCTCGTCGGCGCCGGCCAGAGATCGTCCGGCGGCCTTGCCCATGGTCAGGGCGTTGTCCTCGTGCTCGACCCGGCGACGGCCGAGCCTCGGATCGACATAGGACGCCACGTCTCCGGCGGCGAAGACGTCGGCGGCCGAGGTGCGCAGGTGGTCGTCGACCACGATGCCGCCGTCGTCGGACCGCTCAATGCCTGCGGTGTCGGCGAGGTCGGCAGAAGGAACGATGCCGAGTCCGACAACCACGAGGTCGGCGTCGAGCGTGGAGTCGTCGTCGAGGTCGAGCCGCACGCCGTCATCGGTGTCGGTTCCGCCCTTCACCCCGGTTCCGGAGCGCAGCTCCACGCCGGCGTCTGCGTACCGGGCCGTGATCTGATCGGCGATCGCCGCCGGGAAGCGACCCGCACCGGGGGCGTCTTCGGGGAAGACCATCGTGACCCGCACGTCGTTCTGCGCCAGCGCCGCAGCGATCTCCGACCCGATGTATCCGCCGCCCACCACGACCACGTGGGTGCCGGCCTGCGCGGCCTCGCGCAGTCGTCGGTAGTCGGCGACGGTGCGGTAGTAGATGACGTGGTCGGACGGATCCAGTCCGTCCAGATGGCGCGGATGTCCGCCGGTCGCGATCAGCACCCGGCCGTAGCCGAACTCGTCGCCGCCGGCCGATGTCGCCACCTTGCCGTCGGGATCGAGCCCGGTGATTTCCTGGGCCAGGTGGACCTCGGCGCCGGTGTCGCCGGCGGGGTCGAGCGTGCAGCCCGTGAGCGTGGCGGAGTCGTCGGTCCACAGGTCCTTGGACAGCGCGGGCCGGCGCACCGGTGCATCGGGCTCGTCGCCGACGATGCCGATGGACCCGTCGGGGTCGACCTCGCGAATGCCGTGGGCGGCGGCGTCGGCACTCATGCCGGCACCGATGATCAGGTAGTCGTAGTCATGGCGCATGTCTCCTGTCTACTCCCTGCGTGCGCTCCTCACACCTCGGGGACGAGCCCGAGCCCGTCGAGCACCTGGGCGCCGGGAAGACCGGCCAGGGCCGCCCCTGGGAGGGCCAGCTTTGAACGCCGCAGACCGCTGCCGACGATGACCCACGGCTGCTCGGTGACGGCCCGATCGACCATGACCTGCCACTCGGCGGGCAGACCGATGGGCGTGATGCCGCCGTGCTCCATGCCTGACATCTCCACGGCCCAGTCCTGCGGCGCGAACGACAGCTTGCGCACGTCGAGCGTGCGCTTGACCAGGTGGTTGACGTCTGCGCGGCTGTGGGACAGCACGACGCAGGCCGCCACCCGTTCGTCGCCGCCGCGTCGACCGCGCACGACGACGCAGTTGGCCGACAGCTCCGGCGCCAGCTCGTACGCGGCCGACAGTGCGGCCGTGTCGGCGAGGTCCGGGTCGATCGTCGCGGTTCCAGCGGCCCGCGCCAGATCGGGTCGTCCGGCGAGGAGGGCGGCGACCGGGCTGGCGAGCAGTGCCGGGTCCAGCGGTTCGAAGGTCAGCGTGCCAAGCGTGACGGGAGGTGTCATGAACAGATCCTAGGAAGGTGTCCCGAAAGCCTTGTGCGGGGTGCGCTGACCAGCCGGGATCGGCGCGAAAGGACGTGAGAGACTCGCTGCGTGACAGCGCAGATTCTTGACGGCAAGGCCGTGGCAGCGTCGATCAAGGCCGAGCTGGCCGAGCGGGTCGCCGTGCTGCGCGAGCGCGGCATCGTGCCCGGGCTCGGCACGATCCTGGTCGGCGACGACCCCGGCAGCCACTGGTACGTCGGGGCCAAGCACAAGGACTGCGCCGACATCGGCATCGAGTCGATCCGCATCGATCTGCCCGCCACGGCGACACAGGCCGAGGTCGAGGCGGCGGTCGACCAG
>JBBSKV010000078.1:0-7008 GCA_038255955.1 Propionibacteriales bacterium | reverse complement strand
GGCGAGCAGCGACGGTCGCTCACCCGTGGCCACCCCGACCGCCGCCGGGAGCAGGGCGGTGCCGATCGCCGAGATCGGGGCGACGACGCTCATGCGTGCGGTCGACAGTCCCCGATACAGGAACGCCACTCCGAAGCCGCCGCCCAGCCCGGCGATCGCGCCGTAGCCAAGGTCGGCCCAGGCGGGATTCCCGGGCACGATGAGCACCGCGGTGAGGGCACACACGGCCGAGGACGACTGGCCGACGACCGCGATCTGCCACGGTGTGGCTCGCTTGGAGAAGATGCCGCCCAGGAAGTCCGAGATCCCGTACGTCAAGGCCGTGACGAGGGAGAGGACGATGGCCACGCACGCAGCCTAGTAGTAGCGATGAGCGGCGAACCGGCGGTCAGTACCGGGCTTCGAGCCGCCGTTGCAGGGCGAGCGCCATCAGCAGCACGATCGCGGCGGAGAACAGACCCCACTTGACCGATCCGGCCGCACCCATGGCGTCGATGGTCGACAGGCTGACGGCACTGCCGTCGCGGGCGGCGAGCAGCAGCATGGCGTTCTCGATCTCGTCGGCGACCGCCGCCCCGATGACCAGTCCCGTGCCGATCCAGCGGGCCACACCCTCGGCGACGTGTCGGTATGCGATGACCCCGAGCAGCGCGTACCCGAGCGCGAACACCACGTCGGCCGTCGCGGCGGCCATCGCGCGGCGTCGATCCCCGCCGAGGACGCCGAGGAACTCATCGGTCGTCGAGGCGGCCTGCAGCTCCAGGTAGTCCGGCTCGAGCAACCAGATGGCGGCACCCGCGACGACCACCAGGGCCAGGACGGGTCTCCAGCTGGTGGGCATGCCGCATCGTAGCCGGGTGACCTCTCGGGCGGCTGCCTACCATGGAGTCATGGACACCCCCAGCAGACGGCCCGGACGGTGGGCCTCCCAGGCCAATCGCGCCGCTCACGATGCCGCGCAGCGGGTCGACGACACCACGGGCGAGTCGACCCAGCGGGCAGCGGCCGTGATCGTGTCGGCCGTGCGGCTGCTGCGCTGGCCCACTGCCGCGGTCGTGTGGCTGTCGGCGCCGTTCATCGCGACCACCCTGCTGATCGGGATGGCCGCCGACGGCGCGATGGGCTGGGTCATCGTGATCATCGGCCTGCTGATGGCGGCCGTGTCGGCGACCTTCGCCGTGCGCAGGAACCGCGTGCTGCGGGCCGTCGCCGATCCTGCGGCGCTCGCCGCCGAGCTGCGGGTCATGGTGAACCTGACGGGCCGGGCCCAGCAGACCGGTGACGTGCTCCGGGACATCACCGGGGGAGACGGGTGGCGAGTCTTCGGCCGGCTGCGCGGTCTCTGGCGCGGCGCCAACCTGCCGGTGCGGTGGATCGAGGAGGTCGGTGGGCTGCCGCGCGCTCGCTACTTCGCGCCGCCGAAGATCGGCACGACGGTGACTCTGGCCGTGGCCGCGGCGTGGCTGGTGCCGCTCTCGATCGTGATCACGGCCCTGGCCGCCATCGGTGCCCTCGCGGGATCGATCTGACGATCAGGCCGACAGCCGTGCGGCGAGAGGTGCGCTGACCGGGTCGGAGTCGAGCAGGAACGCGATGCCACAGTGTCGGCACACCCCGTGGCCGGCGTCGTCGTCGAGCACGTCGATCTCGGACTCGCAGGTCTCGCAGACGACCGCCAGGCCGAGGCTCACCAGACTGTCGAGGTTCATGGGTCCCACGGTAGGCGTGACCTCGGACATCATCGGGTCGACACGCGTCAGCGGGTGACGTGGCGGTGCTGCATCGAGCCGGCGATCGTCTCGAGCCGTTGCCGCTGCGTGGGTGTCATGTCGGCGGCGCGCCGGGCGATGTCGAGGGTGAACTGGGCGACCTCGGCGGCGAACAGGGCCCGACCGGCCGCGTCGAGCTCCTCGGTGAGAGCGACCAGGGCGCGCATGTCGTTGTCACGCACGGCCCAGGCGAACCGCTGCCAGATCCGGGAGGCGCCGCTCGTCTCGTCGATCGGCTCGACCGCGCGCAGCAGCTGGCGCAGGTGCACCGGTCCGCCGATCTGCACGCACAGGACGGCGGCGTCGACCTCGAGCAGGGTCATCTCGTGCTGGCGTGCCTCGTCCACCACGCCCTGCAGCAGGACCAGCGCCTCGTCGGGCTCGCCGATGGCGTCGTGGACGCA
Organism: Propionibacteriales bacterium; assembly: GCA_038255955.1. GTDB lineage: Bacteria > Actinomycetota > Actinomycetes > Propionibacteriales > Nocardioidaceae > Aeromicrobium. The sequence continues at coordinate 4,835 of JBBSKV010000078.1, read as the reverse complement.
GGCCTGGGAGATGCGGCACTGCAGGTCGTACTGACGTCGTGGGTTCGTTCCGTGGTGTACCGACGACTCGAGCAGCTCGTTGACCTGGTCGATGTCGCCGACCTGCGTCAGGATCAGAGCGGCCAGAGCCTCCATCCATCCGCGCAGGTGGTGCGGATCGCTGGCCGGTGTGCGGGCCAGGCACAGCTGTGCGTGTGCCAGCGCCGAGCCGGTGTCCTCGATGTAGAACGCATGCAGCCCCCACAGGGCCGTGCCGAGGCGACCGAGGTTGCCGAATTGCAGGCCTGGTCCGGAGTAGACCATCAGGGCGGTGCGCACACCATCGAGATCTCCGGCCGACAGGTGGCACAGGATCTGCGTCTCGAGGGCGGCTTCGACGTTGCAGGTGGCGGCGTCCTCGATGTCCAGCAAGGTGCTGACTGCCGCGGTGATCAGCTCGACGGCCTCGTCGAGCCGGCTCGCCTGGCGCAGCGACAGCGCCAACCCTGCCTGCGCCATGGCCTGGCCGACCGGCGTCAGATGTCCCGACATGGCCAGCGCGCTCAGCGATCGGCGCGTGGCCTCCGATCCGTTCTGGAAGGCTTCGCCGACCAGCCCGCCGAGGGTCACGACGGCCATCCGCGAGTCGTCCCCCTCCGCGCGGATCGCTGCCACCAAGGCCTGAACCTCCTCGCGCGGCAGAGATCGATCGGCCCATCGCAGGTAGGCGAACAGATCGTCCTCGCGCAACGTCATCGGGTCGACCGAACGCAGCAGCGTCTCGACGTCATCGCGCGCGCCGCTCTCGCTCAGGGCGTGGCACTGCTCGACCTGCAGGCTGGAGGTTCGGTCAGCGATCGGAACTGCCTCGACGAACTGCAGGGCGAGGTCGTAACGACCCTCGCGGTTGGCCTGACGAGTCGCGAGCAACGCCAGGTCGACCGGCAGGGCCCGACCGATGGGGATCAACCAGCTCGCGAAGCGAGGGGAGGTGTCTGGACGGCCCGACGAGCGCGAGAGACGATCGAAGTACTGGTCGTGCAGGGTCTTGCGCCGTTCGATCGACAGGTTCAGCCGCACGGACTTGGCCTCGATCGAGGAGGCGTAGACGAGGGCGGAGTCGCTGGCGCGAAGCGCGCCCAGGGCCAGGGCCTCCGACACCGGTCCGTCGCCGAAGACGGTCCGCGCCTCGGCGTGGTCCAGGGCCATGGCCAGTGCTGCGACGTCGAGCAGGTCTCGGGACGCGTGATCGGGCGCGAATCGTGGTGCCCACGCCGTCGTCGCCGCCTCGACCGCCTGGTCGACCTGCTCGACCGGGACGGCAGCGTCGGTGACCAGACGCCCGGAGATGACCTTGAGCTGGCCGGTGCGAAATCCCGCGTCGGCCAGCTCCTTGAGCACGGCGTAGGCGCCTTGGGACCAGGTGGCCAGCATGGACACGGTGGTCGGGTGCGGCGTCGCACCGAACCGGTCGGCGAGGAGCTGGGCCACGGTCTCGTCGTCGAGCGGAGCGAGGTCGATCCGAGCGGCAGATCCCGCGAAGCGGTGGGAGTCGGCGGTGTCGGGGCCGAGGGTCGAGACCAGCCGGATGACGCGGTGCTCCACCAGATGAGCCAGGACCTCGACCGTGGGCGCGTCGCACAGGTCCGCCTCGCGCAGCGACACCTTGGGGCGGCCGAAGCTGCCCGTCAGGATCTTCTCGGCCCTCGCCGAGACCTCGTCGGTGGACTCCGACGGGTGGGCGCCCAGGTTCGGGAGCAGCTGGTTGAGCGCCGCATAGGGCCGAACCGTGCCGCCGTACCCATGCGCCTCGCGTCCCCACGCGGTCAGCGCCGGTTGCCCGGTGACCGCAGCGGCGAGCGCGCCGCGGTTGCTGCCCAGCGGTCCCACGATCATGAGGTGATCGGTCCGGCGGAACAGCGCCAGGGCGCCGCCGATGAACTCGTCGGAGAAGGCAGGCGGCCACGGACGGAGTGCTTCTTGAGCCTCGTTCACTGCATCGACCTCCTCACGCTGTGCTCTGTCCAGCCAGCCTAGTGTCCGGCTCTCTCGATCCTCGTCCCCACGCTTGGACTCGGCCAGCCCACTCGCCGTAGGTCGTCGGCGATAGGCTCAGTCCTGTGACCGTAGGCCGCTCGCTCGACACCGTCCACCTCGCCGCCACCAGCCCTGACCACGCGCAGCCGTGGGCCGAGCTGGGCATGAAGCAGGACGAGTACAACCGCGTCCGGGAGATCTTGGGCCGCCGCCCGACGGGTGCGGAGCTGGCGATGTACTCGGTCATGTGGAGCGAGCACTGCTCCTACAAGTCCAGCAAGGTGCACCTGAAGAAGTTCGGTGACCTGCCGCAGGAGACGCCGCTGGGCAAGACCCTGGCCGGCATCGGCGAGAACGCCGGCGTCATCGACATCGGTCAGGGCTACGCCGTGACCTTCAAGGTGGAGTCGCACAATCACCCGTCGTACGTCGAGCCGTACCAGGGCGCGGCCACCGGCGTGGGTGGCATCGTCCGGGACATCCTCGCCATGGGTGCCCGCCCGGTCGCCATCATGGATCCACTGCGCTTCGGGCCGCTGGACGCGCCCGACACCCGCCGCGTCATGCCCGGAATCGTGGCTGGCGTCGGTGGATACGGCAACTGCCTCGGTCTGCCCAACATCGGCGGCGAGGTCGTCTTCGACCAGACCTACGTCGGAAACCCGCTGGTCAATGCGTTGTGCGTCGGCGTCCTGCGGCACGAGGATCTGCACCTCGCGTTCGCGTCAGGAGTCGGAAACAAGGTGGTCCTCTATGGCGCCCGCACCGGCGGTGACGGCATCGGCGGTGTGTCGGTGCTCGCCTCCGAGACCTTCGACGAGACGGGACCGGCCAAGCGGCCGAGCGTGCAGGTCGGCGATCCCTTCATGGAGAAGCTGCTGATCGAGTGCACCCTCGAGCTGTTCCGAGCTGGCGTCGTCAACGGCATCCAGGACCTGGGCGGGGCCGGACTGTCGTGCGCCACCAGCGAGCTCGCCTCGGCGGGTGACGGTGGCATGCACGTGGAGCTCGACACGGTCCCGCTGCGCGACTCGACCCTGTCGCCCGAAGAGATCTTGATGAGCGAGAGCCAGGAACGCATGATGGCGGTCGTCGAGCCAGCCCATCTCGATGCGTTCATGGCGATCTGCGCGACCTGGGACGTCGAGGCGGTCGTCATCGGCGAGGTGACGGACGGCGACCACCTGGTCATCGACTGGCACGGCGAGACGGTCGTCGACGTCCCGCCGCGATCGGTCGCGCACGACGGCCCCACCTACGAACGTCCCTACGCCCGTCCGGCCGGCCAGGACGCCCTGCAGGCCGACACCGCCGAGGCGCTGACCCGGCCGAGCACCGGCGACGAGCTGCGCGATCAGCTGATCGCGATCGTGACGTCGCCGAACATGGCCGACAAGTCCTGGGTCACCGACCAGTACGACCGCTACGTGCAGGGCAACACAGTGCTGGCCCAGCCCGAGGATGCTGGCGTCGTGCGCATCGACGCCGAGACGCACCTCGGTGTCGCGGTGTCGACCGACTGCAACGGCCGTTTCGCGCAGCTCGACCCGTACGCAGGGGCGCAGCTCGCGCTGGCCGAGTCCTACCGCAACGTCGCCGTCACCGGCGCCCAGCCGCTGGCGGTCACCGATTGCCTGAACTTCGGGTCACCGGAGAATCCAGACGTCATGTGGCAGTTCGAGCAGGCCACGCACGGACTGAAGGACGCCTGCGCGGTGCTCGGCATCCCGGTCACCGGCGGCAACGTCTCGTTCTACAACCAGACCGGCACGACCCCCATCCTGCCGACGCCCGTGGTGGGCGTCCTCGGCGTGATGACCGACGTCCGTCGGCGCATCGTGCACGGTTTCCCCACCGGCGGAGCGCACATCGTGGTGCTGGGCGAGACCCGCGAAGAGCTGTCCGGGTCCACCTGGGCCGACGTCGTCCACGGGCACCTGGGTGGTCTCCCGCCCCGGGTCGATCTCGAGGCCGAGCGCGCGCTGGCCGAGCTGATGCTGGAGGCGGCGGCCACGGGCGTGCTCGAGTCGGCGCACGACCTGTCCGACGGCGGCCTGGGGATGGCGCTGGCAGAGGCCAGCTTCCGCCATGGCATCGGCGCGGCGGTGGTCCTGGAGGATCCGTTCATCGAGCTCTTCAGCGAGTCGTCGGCCCGCGCCATGGTCGTGGTCAGCCCGCAGCGTCACGAAGAGCTGGTCGACCTCGCGCAGAAGCACGGCGTCCCCCTCGCCTCCGTCGGGCGCACGGGCGGCAGCACCCTGGAGGTCGAGGACCAGTTCAGCCTGGACGTCGCCGAGCTGCGCACCGCCTGGCAGGCCACGCTTCCAGCGGCCCTCGCCTGAGCGAGACGCTACTGCTCGGCGACCATCTGCAGATCGAAGGCCACGTCGCGCGTCGCGTCGGACGCGGGGTGCACCTCGGCCGCCACCACGTTGCGGCCAGCGACCAGCAGGCTGGTCGGGACCGAGATGGTCCAGTCGAGCGAGTCGGTGCCGTCCGGAGCAGCGGTGGCTGACACCGATTCGTTCAGAGCGCCGGCGGGGAGGTTCTTGCGACCCACCTCGATACCGTTGACGTAGATCGCTGCGCCGTCGTCGGCGAGCGTGCGGATCGTGACGGCCGTGAGCGCGCCGGGGTCGTCGACGGTGAAGTCGCGGCGCACGTAGAACGTGCCGGGTCGTTCGTCGAATGACGAGGCGGCGCGGGGGGTGCCCCAGCCGATCAGGGCCGTCGCCTCCGTCCAGGACGTGCCGGGGGTGTGCTTGGGGGATGCCCAGTCGTCCTCGACGCCGTCAGGACCGGGCGCCGTCGTGGACCAG
>JBBSKV010000077.1:0-7111 GCA_038255955.1 Propionibacteriales bacterium | reverse complement strand
CCGCACCTTCTCCTCACCGTTGTCGTGGCTGTGCTGGCGTGGCAGACCGTCGAGCCTCCCCTGGCCCGGGTGCGCGGCGTGTCGGCCGAGATGTCGCGCGTCAAGCATTCCTTGACACACCCCCGCTTCCTGCTGCAGATCGTGCCGACGGCACCTTGGGTGTTCGGCTGCGCCTCGGTCGCCTTCACGACCGTCCCTGCCATCGTCGACCTGCCCGGTCCCGAGATCGCCGTGGGTGGCGTGCTGGTGGCCCTCACCTTGGGAACCGGCGTCCTGGTCCAGCCGTTCGCGCGGCGCCTCACGATCACCGCGACGCTGCTGATCGGCGTCGGGTCCGGTCTCCTCGGATTTCTCGTGTCGGCCCTCGCGGCGTCCTCGGAAACCGGGTGGCTGGTGATTCCGGGGTGCATGGCGTTCGGTGTGGCCTATGGCTTCGTGCTGGTCGGCGGACTGCGGACCGTCGAGGACATCGCGGCCCCGGCCGACCTCGGCACCGTGAACGCCGTCTTCTACAGCCTGACGTACATCGGGTTCGCAGCGCCGTTCCTCGGCACGGTCCTGCTCGACGCCATGAGCGGGCCGCAGGCCATGCTGCTGCTGGCGGCCGTGATGGCGACGACACTGCCGCTGGCGCTCAGCGGTCCGGCCCGGCGCAGGCCGGTCAGCACCGGGCAGACTGGGTGAGGTGGAGACCGCACTGACCCGGGTGGTGTCGTGGCCGACCCCTGTCGATCTGCGTCGCTCACTGGCCCTCGTGCGCCGTGGGCCGGGCGATCCGGCGTTCCAGGTGATCGGTGACGACATCTGGCGCACCACCCGCATGTCCACCGGTCCGGCCACGGTGCGGCTGCGGCAGATCGGCCCGCGCGGGATCGAGGCGCAGGCGTGGGGCCCCGGCGCCGAGGAGATGCTTGACGGACTCGAGACAGCCCTCCCGGTGAACACCTTCGAGCTCCCGGTCGGCGCCCATTCGACCGTCGGAGACGCGCACCGACGATTTCCCGGTCTGCGCACCCCCGCCACAGGTCGAGTCGGCGAGGCACTGATTCCGGCGATCCTCGAGCAGAAGGTCTTGGGGGTCGATGCCTTCGCCGCGTGGCGCCGCCTGCTGCTGCGGTTCGGTGAACCGGCGCCCGGTGCCACTCCCCTCCCCCTGCGCGTGGTCCCCACGGCCGACCAGTGGGCGGCCATCGCCTCGTGGGACTGGCACCTGGCCGGTGTCGACCCCCAGCGGTACCGGACGGCTCAGCGCGCCGCACGCGCGATCGACCGCCTCGACGCGATCGCCCTGACCGGTGATCGAACCGCGGTCTATCGGGCCCTGCGGTCGATTCCCGGTATCGGCGCGTGGACCGCGGCCGAGGTCGGGGGCCGCGCCCTGGGCGACCCCGATGCCGTCCCGTGGGGCGACTACCACCTGGCCAACCTGGTGGGCGTCGGCCTGACCGGCGACCGAGTCACCCACGAGGACGTGCCAGAGCTGCTGGAGCCCTACCGCGGCCACCGCGGGCACGTGGTGCGGCTGCTGCAGCTGAGCCCGCTCGTCCGCGTGGAGCGTCGGGGGCCGCGGAACTCGCGGGTGGATCACCGGAGAGTGTGAGGCTCAGGGGGCGACGATCGCGTCGCAGACCTCGACGGGGTGGCTCAGCGCGGCCAGGTGTCCCCCGGGGATCCCGACCGCCTGCAGCCGGAGTCGTTCGGCGGCCACGCGGCGCTGGAAGTCCGCGGGGAAGAATCGGTCGTCGCGCCCCACGACCACGCGGGTGGGGATGTCGGGCCACGCCATGGGCTCCCACGGCTGGTCGAACATGCCACCAGAGTCGGGGCGCTCCTCGCTGTCGGGCAGCGACGAGCTCGGCACGTCGTGCATGAAGTAGAAGCCTTCGTCAAAGTCGGCGTCGGGGTCGCGGCCCAGCCTGCGGTCGCTGTCGCGGCGGGCCTCCGGTTGGCCGGTGTTGTCCCACCACTCCCCTGCGGTCTCGCCGGGCGTGGGGATCATGGCGTTGAGCAGGACGATTCGGCTCGTCGGAAGACGTGTCGCAGCCCAGGACCCCGCGAATCCGCCCAGCGACTGAGCCACGATCACGACGTCCTGGCGCTCGCCAGCCTCCTCGAGGATCACGTCGACGTGAGCGCCCAGCGAGGCGGTCGGGTCGTCGGACGGGAGGTCGATGGCGACGCTGTGGTGTCCGCGGTCAGCCAGCTCCTGCTCCACGAGGTGCCAGTAGCCGGCCATGCCGCCTGCACCGGGCACGAGGACGAATGTCGGACTCATGCGAATGGTGCTGGGTCTCCGGCTCCGACACGTACCACCTCGGCGAAGCCGTCGCTGAGATCCACGACCGTCGTCGGCTCGGGGATGACCTCGACGCCGGACTCGATCACGGCGTCGATGCGACCGTCGAGCTCCTCGGCGATCTCCCACGCCTGCGTCATGACGCGCTCCTCGGGGGCATCAGAGGTACCCGGCAGGATCAACGTGGTCGACAGCAGCGGCTCGCCGAGCGAGGCGAGCAGCGCCTGGACGATCCGATGATCCGGGATCCGGACGCCGACGGTCTTCTTCTTGTCCTGCAGCAGACGGCGCGGCACCTCGCGGGTGCCGGGCAGGATGAAGGTGTACGGGCCGGGCGTGGCCGCCTTGACGGCGCGGAAGACGGCATTGTCGACGTGCACGAACTGTCCGAGCTGCGAGAAGTCCTTGCACACGAGCGTGAAGTGGTGCTTGTCGTCGAGCTGGCGGATCGCCTTGATCCGGTCGAGCGCGTCGGCATTGCCGATCTGTGCGCCGAGCGCGTATCCGGAGTCGGTGGGGTATGCGATCAGGCCGCCGCCGGCGATGATCTCGACCGCCTGGTCGACCGCACGTTGCTGAGGGTTGTCCGGGTGGATGTCGATGAATCGGGCCATGACGGCAGATTACGCGCAAAGGGCCGCGCCGTGTCGGCGCGGCCCTTTGACGTTGCTCGGGGTTACATCAACTGAAGATGCTGTATCCGCCGGGGCCGACCAGAGCGGCAACGACCAGCAGGACGATGCCCACCAGGATGTCGCCGCGAACCAGTCGCAGGATTCCGTAGATCGCGATGGCAACTGCGATGATCCACAGGATGAAAGCCATGGTTTTCCCTCTCGTCGTGGGCGACGGTGGCCGCCTCCCGTCGACCGTACCCAGTTCCTGAGGGTTCATGCATCTCTCAGCCAGCCGGCGAAACGGCGCTCGCCCTCGCGCATCACGAGTCGGTGCGCCACCGTGAACACCGGGCGCAGCAGCCAGCTGGTGCGTCGCATCCACGGACGCACCATCGACACCTGCCAGTCGATCAACATCGAGGTGCGGCCCGGCCCGTCATCGACGAAGGTGACCACTCCCCGACCGGCAAGGTCCCCATCGGCCGCGAATCGCATCTCGTCAGGCTCCAGGAGCACGAGATCGGTCAGACGGAAGTTCAGGTGGTAGCCGAAGGCGCTTCGCGTGCGCAAGGAGACCCGCCCGGGCCTGGACTCGGTGACCTGCACGGACGGCCACCAGATCATCGGGTCGTCGGAGTCGACCAGCGCGTCGAGGTGCTTCCACAGCTGCCGGCGTCCGCACGGCACGTCCCACGTCGTCCTGAACTCGAACCCGGCACTCACTCCGCGACCCTAGTGGGGCGTGTCGCTGCCGGGATCGGGCCGGGCGGTCGGCCACGCTGGTGGTGGCCCTACGAAGTATGAGCTCGTAGGGCCTTATGCATGCCTGGGCGCCGGGCCGCGGGTGTGCCGCAACCACCACAGGCCGATGAACGGCAGCACGAGCGGGATGAAACCGTAGCCACGGCCGAAGTCCGACCACACGGTCTGATCCGGGAAGAGCGAGCCGTCGACCACCGACAAGATCCCCACGGCGATCACACCGGCGAGCTCGAAGCCGATCGTCACCAGGGCCAGGGAACGTCGACCGGTGGCCAATGCCCACGTCGCGAGGACGTACACGACGCCGGCGACGGCTGAGAGCGCGTAGGCGACCGGCGCCTCGTCAGCCTTGGTGAGCAGCTGGATGATCGACCGCGCCGAGGCGGCCAGCGCGAAGATCGCGTAGACGGCGACCAGGACCCGCCCGAATCCCGTTCCGGTTCCCGCTGATGGATCAGACAACGGTTCCCTCCCAGATCCCGTGCAGCCGTGCGGCGAGCACGGCGACGCTCAGCAGCGCCACGGCCACGACACCGGTCCCCCATCGGGACTTCTCCGCGATGCCCCACAGCACCGCCGCCGGTGGGATGACGACCACGGTGACCAGGTACGACACGAACAGCACGCCGTCGACGTCACGACCGGTCCCCGCCAGAGCGACCGAACCGCCGATCAGCACCGCGATCAGCCCGATCTCGAGCACCGCGACGGCATAGAACAGCGGGTTGGAGAAGGGACTGTCGCGCAGGGTGTGCCACCCGGCGAATCCCGCCACCGCCAGCGCCGCTAGGGCGACGCCCCACGCCACCTGTTCGGTCATCGTGCGCCTGTCGACTCGTCGATGATGCGGCGGATGGAGTCCTCCACGAACCGCCGCCAGGTCGACACCTGCCGAAACATGAAGTGCCCGGCGCCGGGCAGCGCCTCCCAGGACGCGCTGGCCGCGGAGTCGCGGGATCGCTCGACGAAGTCCCGGCTTCCCTGCGGCGACGTCCACCGATCGGCCGTCCCGTGCAGGACGTGCAGGGCCTTGCCGGCGATCGCGTCATTGGGCTCGCCGACCGGAAGCCAGGGGGCGAGGCCCACCACGCCGAGCACAGCAGGGTCGTTGGCGACCCGGCACGCGGTGCGGCCGCCCATCGAGTGGCCGACCAGCACGATCGGGACCCCGGGTCGTTCCGCGCGGACCCGCTCCAGGGTCTCGCGGGTGTCGCGGACCGGTGAGGGGTCGTGGGAGCTGTTCCACCCGCGGAGTCGGTACTGCAGCAGGTCGAGGTCGAGCCGGTCGTCCCGGGCGAAGCCGCGCAACGAGCGGGCGAGCAGCGCCATCCGCCACCAGCTCGCGTGCTTGTCCTGCACCGGCTCGGAGTTGGACTGCTGGCCGCCGTGCAGCAGCAGGACCGAAGCGCGCGGAGTCTCCTGACGCACGTATGAGTCAAGACGCACGTCGTTCACGCAACGAATGGTTTCATCGCCACGGCGGCTGCGCACGGCGACCCCGTCAGCTGAAGGCGTTCTGACCCGTCAGGGCCTGGCCCAGCACCAGCATGTGCATCTCGGTGGTCCCCTCGTAGGTCAGCACCGACTCGAGGTTGTTCATGTGCCGGATGACCGGGTACTCCAGCGAGATGCCGTTCGCGCCCAATATGGTGCGCGAGGTGCGACAGATGTCCAGGGCCTCGCGGATGTTGTTCAGCTTGCCGAAGCTGACCTGCTCGGGCGTCAGCCCGACCGAGTCCTTGCGCCGGCCCAGGTGCAGGGCCAGCAGCATCCCCTTGTGCAGCTCCACGCACATGTCGGCCAGCTTGGCCTGGGTCAGCTGGAAGCCGCCGATGGGCCGGCCGAACTGCTCGCGGGTCTTCGCGTAGTCGATCGCCGTGTCCAGGCAGGAACGGGCGGCGCCCATCGAGCCCCACACGATGCCGTAGCGCGCCTCGGTCAGGCACGACAGCGGCCCCTTCAGCCCACGCACCTCGGGGAACATCGCACTGGCCGGGACCCGACATCCCTCGAGGACCAGCTCGGCGGTTGCGGAGGCACGCAGCGACATCTTGTGCTTGATCAGGTTCGCCGTGAAGCCGGGGCTGTCAGTGGGAACGGCGAAACCGCGGATGCCTTCCTCGGTCTGCGCCCAGATGACGGCGACGTCGGCGAAGGTGCCGTTGCTGATCCACAGCTTGGTGCCGTCGATGACCCAGTCGTCCCCGTCCCGCCGCGCCCGGGTGCGCATGTTCGCCGGGTCGGACCCGTGATCGGGCTCGGTCAGTCCGAAGCAGCCCACCAGGTCGCCAGCCCCCATGCCCGGGAGCCAGCGCTGCTTCTCCTCCTCCGAGGCCCACTGCCAGATGGCGAACATCGCGAGGGAGCCCTGCACCGAGACCATCGACCGGATGCCGGAGTCGCACGCCTCCAGCTCCACGCAGGCCAGGCCGTACTCGACCGACGACATGCCCGGCAGCGTGTAGCCGTCCAGGTGCATGCCGAGCAGCCCCAGATTCCCGAACTCCTTCATCAGAGCCCGGGGGTCCTCGGCGCCGCCGTCCTCGAACCACTGCGCGATGTGCGGCTGGATCCGCTGATCCAGCAACTTGCGGACTGAGTCCCGCACCGCGATCTCGTCGGAGGTCAGCAGATCATCGATGCCGAGCGGGTCGGCCGGGTCGAATCCGGGTGTCTGGGAGCGCTGGGAGGTCATGCGGGCACGGTATCCGACCCGGCGCACCGCCGCGATGCGCCTAGACTCGGCAACAGAAGTCACGATCTGACCCATCCAGGGGTCCAGCAGCACCGAATCACCTATGTACGCAATCGGGATGTTCACGAAAGGCGGTCCGATGGCTGATCCAGCCAAGTTGCGCATCGTCGATCCGGAGGTTCCGGACGTCGTGGATCTCAACACCCTGCTGACCCAGGTCGGCCGGGGCGACGAAGCAGCCCTCGGACAGCTGTACGACCAGATGGGTTCGGCCGTCTTCGGACTGGCCCGACGCATCATCCGTGATCCATCCCGAGCAGAAGAAGTCACCCAGGAGGTGTTCGTGCAGGTCTGGCAGTCCGCCACCCGTTTCGACGCCTCCCGCGGCTCGGCACGCTCCTGGTTGCTGACCCTGGCGCACCGGCGCACGGTCGACGCGGTGCGTCACGACCAAGCGGCGTCGGACCGAGAGCGCAAGTACGACTGGACCGGCGGTCCGGACTACGACGTCGTCGAGGAGACGGTCTCGCTCGGTCTGGAGCACGAGCTGGTCCGTCGGTGCCTCGACGGCCTCACCGACATCCAGCGCGAAGCCATCGTCCTGGCGTACTACCAAGGACACACCTACAGCGAGGTGGCCGACATGCTCGACGCCAACCAAGCAACCGTCAAGACGCGAATGCGCGACGGTCTCATCCGCCTGCGCGACTGCATGGGAGTGGAAGCATGACCATCGATCTG
>JBBSKV010000076.1:0-7134 GCA_038255955.1 Propionibacteriales bacterium | reverse complement strand
CGGCTGGCTGGTGCTCGACGGCACGGCCTCAGGAGGCGACACCATCGGCACGGTCACCGCGAGCTAGTCAGCGCGGTCGAAGCCCTGATCCGTCTGCGGTGACAGGCCAGCTGGTTTGGCTGGCTTGTTACCGTCGCCAGAATGACTTCTCGCCACCGCATCATCGCTCTGGTCGCCGCCGCACTGTTGTCCGCACCCGTGCTGGCGGCGTGCTCGGGCTCATCGGACGACTCGTCGGCGCAGGAGTCGACCCAGGAGGACGCGTCCGGGCAGGCTGCACCCGATCTCGAGGGGCTGCCCGCGGTCGTCGCGGTCGTCGACGGCACCGAGATCAGCAAGGACCAGTTCGTGACGGCCTACGAGGCACGGTTCCAGCAGGCCTCGGCCCAGGCGCAGCAGTCCGGTGAGTCGCTGGACCAGGACCAGCTGAAGCAGCAGACCGCAGAATCGATGGTCAACACCGAGCTCCTGATCGCCGAGGCCGATTCCCGGGACTACGACGTCAGCCAGGACGACATCGACGCGACCCTGGCTGAGCTGGCCGAGCAGAGCGGTCAAACCGCGCCCGAGCTGTTGGAGTCCCTGACGAAGCAGGGTCTCGACAAGGACGAGGCCAACCGGCAGATCGAGGGCCAGGTCAAGCTGGACCGCCTCATCGCCGAGGAGGTCGGCGACGCCGACCCGACCGACAAGGAGCTGCGCACGCTCTACGACCAGGGCGTCGCCCAGCAGGAGGAGTCCGGCGCCGACGACGCCGAGACCCCCTCGTTCGACGAGCTCCGACCGCAGCTGGAGGAGCAGGTCCGCGCGCAGAACGAGAACTCAGCAGCGCAGTCCCTGGTCGACGAGCTGCGCAAGGGCGCCAAGATCACGATCAACCTGTAGCACACCGCAGCCTCTCGCCGGATCCGTCTTGCCTGCTGATCGGCCGGTCCGGGAGAGGCGATCGCGCGTGAAACTGGCATCTGACCGCACGATCCACGAGCAGAACAGGCCAGTCATGACCATCACCCAGGAAGCAACCAGCACCGAGCCGCAGACGATCAGCCCCGCCGTCCGGACCACCTTGGTGCAGGGCACCGCCACCCAGGTTTCCGTGAGCGCGGGCGAGCACGCCTTCACGATCGATGAACCGGCCGGCCTCGGTGGCACCGACCTCGGCGCCAACCCGATCGAGCACCTGCTGGCGGCTCTCGGCTCCTGCCAGGTCATCACCTATCAGGTCTGGGCCGAAAAGCTGGGCCTGCGACTCGACGCCGTCGACATCTCGCTGGTCGGCGACCTGGACCTGCGCGGCTTCTTCGGCCTGCAGGACGGCGTGCGTCCCGGGTTCGGCTCGATCGAGATCGAGGTGCAGCTGACCGGCCCCGAGACCACCGACCGCTACGACGAGCTGGTGCGCGAGGTGGAGCTGCACTGCCCCGTGCTGGACAACCTGAGCCGTCCCGTCCCGGTGACGACCACGGTGACCACCCGCCCTTCGACCACTCAGGTCTGAGGACGACCGCTCGCCGCGACCGGTGCCGGGTCAGCCGCGCAGCTGTGCGGCGAGCGGGCAGTCGAAGGGGTCGCGGGCGCGGATGCCGACGTTGTTGAGGTAGTCGACGACGATCGCGTAGGAGTGGAACAGGCCCACCTCCATGTAGTCGATGCCCACGGACTCGCAGTGGGCGCGCACCAACGGCTGGGCCTTGCGCAGGTTGCACCGCGGCATGCTGGGGAACAGGTGGTGCTCGATCTGGTAGTTCAGTCCGCCCATCGCCCAGTCGACGACAGGATTGCCCCTCACGTTGCGCGACACCATCACCTGGCGGCGCAGGAAGTCCAGCTTCATCTCCGGCGGGACGATCGGCATCCCCTTGTGGGCCGGGGCGAAGGACGCCCCGAGGCAGAAGCCGAAGACGGCCATCTGGATCGCGAAGAAGGCCACCGCCTTGCCCAGCGGCAAGAAGGTCAGCAGGATCGCGACGTAGGCGGTCAATCGGGTGACGACGAGCATCAGCTCGGTGCGACGCCATGGCTGGTTCGACGTCTTGTCGAGGGCGGCGCGGATGCTCTCGGCGTGCAGGTTCAGGCCCTCCAGCGTGAGCAGGGGAAAGAACAGCCAGCCCTGGCGCTGCACGAACCAGCCGGCGAATCCCTCGGTGCGATCGGCCACGATGCCCGGGGTGAAGGCGATGGCGCCGGCACCGATGTCGGGGTCGTAGCCCTCCAGGTTCGGCGCCTTGTGATGGGCGTTGTGCTTGGCCCGCCACCACGCGAAGCTCAGCCCGGCGAACCCGCCGGCCAGGATCCGCGCGGTCCATGAGTTCCACGACGCCGACTTGAACATCTGCCGGTGGGCGGCATCGTGGCCCAGGAAGCCGAACTGCGTGACGATCACTCCCATCGCGGCAGCCAGGATCAGCTGGAACCACGAGTTGCCCAGCAGGAAGAAGCCCGCCCAGATCGCGAAGAACGCGGCGACGTGGGTCCCGATCTGCAGCCAGTAGTACCCGTGCCGACGCTCCAGCAGTCCCTCGGCACGCACCGCCTGCATCAGCTCGGTGAAGTGGCTGACGTAGGAGGACGCCGACCCCTCGGAGGGCTCATCGGAGCGGGAGGCGAACTGGACGTCGTGGGTCATCTCGGACCGGCTTCCACATATGGCGCTGCGAGCCCGCACCGGCTGGGCGCCGGTCGCTGAGCCTCGTTCTCTCATGGTGGCACGGGTTGTCACATCCCGCGCCCGCAGTTGGCGGACGCCGGGCGCGCCGACGCCTGATCGGGGGCACACTGGACAGATGACTGCTGACTCCGCCATTCCCTCCGAGGCTGCACCCGACGTCCGCTTCTGGTTCGACCCCGTGTGCCCGTTCGCCTGGATGACCAGCGTCTGGGTGCGCACGGTGCAGGAGCAGCGCGGCTACGACGTGGAGTGGCGCTTCATCTCGCTGCGCCTGCTGAACGCGCACATCGACTACGACTCGCACTTCCCGCCCGAGTACGAGGTGGGGCACACCGCCGGCCTGCGGATGCTCCGCGTGCTCGCCCACGTCCGCGACGACCACGGGGCCGACGCGGTGCAGCGGCTGTACCCGGCCCTGAGCAGCCGGATCTTCGACGTCGAGCCCCACGCGTACGACGCCGCCGATCTCGAACCGTTGGTGACCGCCGCGCTGGCCGAGGTGGGCCTGCCCGAGCAGCTGGTCGAGCATCTGGACGACACCAGCCGCGACGCGCAGATCCAGGCCGAGACCGACGAGGCGCTGGCCCTGACCGGCAAGGACGTCGGGACCCCGATCCTGCACATCGCTCCGCCCGAGGGCGCCGCGTTCTTCGGACCCGTCATCAGCCGCCAGCCCAGCGACGAGGAAGCCGGCGCCCTGTGGGACCACGTCGTCGGTCTGGCCACGTTCCCGGGCTTCGCCGAGCTGAAGCACAGCCTGCGTGAGAAGCCACAGCTGCGCGCCTTCGGGGTCGAGCCCGGTGGCGTCGGCGAGCAGGAGGACTGGCACGCCGGCAGCCGTCGACTCAAGAAGTAGGAGCCGCAGCCCGGCCAGCCACCCCCGCGGGGCGGTGGATGTGCAACCTTCTCAGCCCGAATGCGGTTGAGAATCCACCGCCCGACGGGAACCAGGGTCAGGCAAGGACGAGGAGCAGGTCGCCGCCCTCGGCCTGACGGGCGTCGGGGATGACGAGGCGTTCGACGGTTCCGGCGGCCGTCGCGGTGATGGCGGCCTCCATCTTCATGGCCTCGATCGTCGCGACCGTCTGGCCGGCCTCGACGGCGTCGCCCTCGGCGACCACGGCGTTGACGACACCGGCGAACGGGACGGCGACGTGCTGGGCATTGGCCGGGTCGGCCTTCTCGGCCGAGGTCACCTTCGAGTCGACCGAGCGGTCGCGCACCGATGTGGGGCGCAGCTGGCCGTTGATGGTGCCCAGGACGTTGCGCAGGCCGCGTTCGTCGGCGTCGCCGGTGGCCTCGATGCCGAACAGCAGCAGGCGGCCCTCGGTGAGCTCGACCTCGGTCTCGACCTCGGGTCGCAGGCCGTACAGGAATGCGTCGGTCGGCAGCACGGAGACGTCACCGAACTGGGTGCGGGATGCTTCGAACTCCTCGGTGGGGCCGGGGAACAGCAGGCGGTTCAGCGTGCCGCGTCGGTCCGCCGCCAGGCCCGCGGTCTCGTCGTCAGTCAGCTCGGTCACGCCCGATTTGGCGGTGCGACCCTCCAGCGCCTTGGTGCGGAACGGCTCGGGCCAGCCGCCGGGCGGGTCGCCGAGCTCGCCGGACAGGAACCCGATGACCGAGTCGGGGATGTCGAAGGAGGCGGGGTCCTCGGCGAAGGCGGCCGGGTCGGCGCCGACCGCGACCAGGTGCAGCGCGAGATCGCCGACCACCTTGCTGGAAGGGGTCACCTTGACGACGTTGCCGAGGATGTCGTTGGCGGCGGCGTACATGTCCTCGATCTGCTCGAACTTCTCGCCGAGCCCCAGCGCCACGGCCTGCTGGCGCAGGTTGGACAGCTGGCCGCCCGGGATCTCGTGACGGTAGACGCGGCCGGTGGGCGCGGGCAGTCCGGACTCGAACGGTGCGTAGAGGCGGCGCACCGCCTCCCAGTACGGCTCGAGCGCGTTGACCGCCGCGATGTCCAGGCCGGTCTCGCGCGGGCTGTGGTTGGTGGCTGCGACCAACGCTGACATCGGCGGCTGGCTGGTGGTGCCGGCCAGTGCTGCGCTGGCGACGTCGACGGCGTCGACTCCGGCGTCGATGGCAGCCAGCAAGGTGGCCAGCTGACCGCCGGGGGTGTCGTGGGTGTGCAGGTGCACCGGCAGGTCGAAGCGCTCGCGCAGCGCCGTGACCAGGGTGCGGGCCGCCGGTGCCCGCAGCAGGCCGGCCATGTCCTTGATGGCCAGCACGTGCGCACCGGCATCGACGATGCGATCAGCCAGCTGCAGGTAGTAGTCCAGCGTGTAGAGCGTCTCGTCCGGGTCGGACAGATCACCGGTGTAGCAGAGCGCGACCTCGGCGATCGTGGTGCCAGTGGCGCGTACCGCCTCGATGGCCGGCCGCATCTGGTCGACGTCGTTGAGGGCGTCGAAGATGCGGAAGATGTCGATGCCGGTGGCCGCCGCCTCCGCGACGAACGCGTCGGTGACCTCGGTGGGGTACGGGGTGTAGCCGACCGTGTTGCGGCCGCGCAGCAGCATCTGCAGGCACACGTTCGGTGCCGCCGCGCGGATCGCGGCGAGCCGGTCCCACGGGTCCTCGGACAGGAATCGCAGCGCCACGTCGTAGGTGGCTCCGCCCCAGGCCTCGATGCTCAGCAGCTGCGGCGTCAGGCGGGCGACGTACGGGGCGACCTCGACCAGGTCGCGGGTGCGGACCCGCGTGGCCAGCAACGACTGGTGCGCGTCCCGGAAGGTCGTGTCAGTGACGCCGACGGTGTCCTGCTCACGCAGCGCCCGCGCGAAGCCCTCAGGTCCCAGCTCGAGCAGCCGTTGGCGTGAGCCGTCCGGAGCCGGCGCGTGCAGATCGGTCTGCGGCAGCTTCGAGCGCGGGTCGACCGACACCGGCACCTCGCCGTGCGGACGATTCACCGTGACGTCGGCCAGGTAGGCCAGCAGCTTGCCGGCCGGATCGCTGGAGGCGTTCGCCTGCTGCAGCTGCGGATGCTCATCGATGAAGGTCGTCGTCACGGCGTCACCGCCGGTGAAGTCCGGGTGCGCCAGCAGGGCCTGCAGGAACGGAATGTTGGTCGAGACGCCACCGACGCGGAACTCCCGCAGCGCCCGCTGCGTGCGACGCACTGCGGTGGGGAAGTCGCGGCCACGGCACGTCATCTTGGACAGCAACGAGTCGAAGTGCGCGCTGATCTCGGCCCCGGTGTAGGTGGTGCCACCGTCGAGGCGGACGCCCGGCCCACCCGGCGAACGATAGGACGTGATGGTCCCGGTGTCGGGCCGGAAGTCGTTGGCCGGGTCCTCCGTGGTGATGCGGCACTGCAGCGCGAAGCCGCGCGCCTTGATGTTCTCCTGCACGTCGAGCTCGAGATCGGCTAGCGTCTCGCCGGCAGCCACCCGCATCTGCGCCTGCACGAGATCGACGTTGGTGACCTCTTCGGTCACGGTGTGCTCGACCTGGATGCGCGGATTCATCTCGATGAACACGTAGCGCCCGTCCGGACCGAGCAGGAACTCCACCGTGCCGGCGCAGGAGTAGTCGATCGATTCGGCGAACTTGACCGCGTCGGCGCACATCGCCTTGCGGATGCTGCGCGGCAGATCAGGGGCCGGCGCCATCTCCACGACCTTCTGGTGGCGCCGCTGCACCGAGCAGTCCCTCTCCCGCAGGTGCACCACGCGGCCGTGCTGGTCGGCCAGGATCTGCACCTCGATGTGGCGGGCGTCGACCACCGCCTCCTCGATGAAGCACGTGGGATCGCCGAAAGCGCCATCGGCTTCACGCATCGCGGTCTCGATCGATTCACGCAACCTGGCTGGATCATCGACCCGCCGCATGCCGCGCCCGCCACCACCGGCCACGGCCTTCACGAACAACGGATAGGTGAGGCGGTCCGAGGCCGCCACCAGCTCGTCGACATCGGCCGACGGCTCCACCGAGCTCAGCACCGGCACGCCTGCGGCCTTGGCCGCCGCGATCGCCCGCGCCTTGTTGCCCGTCAGCTCCAGCACGGAGGCAGGCGGCCCGATGAACGTGATGCCAGCGGCCTCGCAGGCCTCCGCGAGCTCGGGATTCTCGGACAGGAAGCCGTACCCGGGATACACCGCGTCGGCGCCGGCATGCACCGCGGCGTCGACGATGCCCTGCGGATCCAGGTACGCACGCACCGGATGACCCCGCTCCCCGATCTCGTACGCCTCATCGGCCCGCACCCGGTGCTCCGAGCCGCGATCCTCGTACGGGAACACCGCCACCGTGTGCGCGCCCAGCTCGTGCGCAGCACGAAAAGCACGGATCGCGATCTCGCCACGGTTGGCCACCAGGATCTTCTCGAACATCCCCTCACCCTACGGCGCACACCTCCTGCGGTGGACCAGATCCGCGTTGTGGACCACAGCGCGAGATTGGGCAAGATTCTTTGTCCATTTCGCCTCCAGGAAGGGCGGCGTGGGTGGATGATGAACCGG
>JBBSKV010000075.1:0-7157 GCA_038255955.1 Propionibacteriales bacterium | reverse complement strand
TGGTCCAGGCCGAGGCGTCGAAGATCTCCGAGACGGAGTCGAGTGAGCTCATGGCGGCGAGGCTATCGCGACGAACCGGCCCGACCGTCAGGCCAGCACTCCACCGACCGCGGATCGAGCCCGTCGAGTGGCGCATTCTGTTCCGCGAGTGGCGCAGTTTGGCTGGTTTCGAGGTCGATCTTCGACCATTTTGCGCCACTCGCGGGGGTGGGCGGGCTAGGCGAGCTGGACGGAGGCGGCCAGGGAGACCATGTGGCCGAGTCGGGCGACTTCGGAGGCCAGGAACTCCGGTCCGCCGTGGCGGCCGACGACGACCAGGAACCCGCGATCGGCCCGATCACACCCGGGCGTCGCCGCGAGCACGGTGGAGTCCCACTCCGGTGCGGGGTCCAGCGTCTGCGGACCGGTGATCTGCATCCATTGCTCGGCAGCGGGAACGAGCACCGGCGCCGAGGGCGTCTCCGCCCGGACCGCCACGCGACCCTCGATCAACTCCAGAGCCATCGCCCAGTCGGTGCGGAAGGTCGAGGGCAGGACCTCGATCATGGCCGCCACTGCGTGCAACGGATCGTCGGTGAACCGCTCGACCGCTTCGAGGTCCATGCTCAGGTTGGCGCCCGCGGTGTACCGCGAGATCCACTGCACCTCGACCCTGTCGAGCCCGTGGCACGCGGTGACCAGCGCATCGGGCATGACCTGAGGCGGGAGGTCGAGCAGGACGTCGTCGACGACCATGCCGTCGGTGCGGCGCTCGATGATCTCGATGGCCTCGATGTCGGCGCCGGCGCCACCGAGCGCGGTGGCCAGAGCACCCAACGAGCCGGGGACGTCGGGCAGCGCGACGCGCAGCAGGAAGGCCATATGAGCATTGTCACGGTTCGATGTTTCCTGCAGATCACGCAGGTAGCGTGAGGTCGTGAGCCTCCCACTGAACGACCACCCCACCACCCGGACCGTGTTCCGAATTGTCGCCATCGCCGAGGCCATCTCGTGGGCGATGTTGCTGTCGGCCATGTTCGCCAAGTGGATCCTCGAGGCCGAGCCGCTTGGTCTGCGCGAGGGCGGCGTGCCGATCGCCGGGATGATCCACGGCATCGTGTTCATGCTGTTCGTGGTCACCGCCGTCGTGGCCTGGCATCGCTTCGGCTGGAGCCTGAAGGTGCTGGTGGTGGCCCTCGTGTCAGCGGTCGTGCCGTTCGCGACCTACGCGTTCGAGGTCGGGGCCGATCGTCGAGGACTGCTCGGTCAGCCCGCGCTCGTCACCTCCGCCTGACTCCGCCTGACGCCGCCGATGCGCAGGTAGAACGCGGCCAGCAGACACGCGACGGCCAGCACGATCACGACCGACAGCGCCACAAATCCGGCTCCATGCGCGTCGAAGTCGAGGAAGTCGTACGGCACGCGTGCCGTGGTCGTGTCCGAGACCTGGAACTGCGGCGAGACGGCCACGGCCCGCGCCAACGTGTAGGTGATCCACGCGATCGGCCAGGCGAGGAACCACCAGGCCGATCGATCCAGTGGCGTCCGAGGCTGGATCAGCACGAAGCCGATCACTGCGGCTGCCGGCACCACGTAATGAAAGATGGTGTCGAGCACGAGCGCGGCTCCAGTCATCTCGACCTGACCGGCCAGCACCGTCGCGTACACCACCCCGGTCACTGTGATGCCCACCAGGCCGGCCAGACGCAGCGCACCAAACACGCGGCCCTGACGCAGCGGATCCAGTGCGACCCCGGCTGCTCCCACCATGACCAACAGATTCGACTGGATCGTGAAGTAGCTGAACAGGTTCACGAGGCTCGCGTCGGCGCGAGCCACGAGAACGGCCTGCCAGATGACGGCTGCTGCGATCAGGACGGCCAGCGCGGCGTGCCACACCCGGGTGATCGTGGAGTTCATGCGGACATCGTGCCAGCCGGGGGGGCCGGACCGATAACCTTGCCCCCGACCGACCGGGAGGGATCTGTGGAAGAGCACGCACGCGGGGCGCAGAACATCGTGCGCATCGGCGCCTCCCGGGTGATCGTCGAGCCGCCGGTTCGATTCCTCGGCCGCTTCCTGGTCCGCTCGACCACCCGGATCGGATGCTTCACCGAGTTCGGCCAGCACGTCGAGGCGCAGTCTGCGGACTTCGGTCGGTACGGCGAGATCGGCAACAACTCCACCATCGGCGCCACCGGCCACCCGCTCACGTGGTTGGGGGTCAGCTCGTCCCAGTACAAGCAGGCCACCTGGGGCTGGCACCCGGCTGCCGCCGAGGCCGGCCTGGTCGATCCTGAGGCCGGCGGGCGTCAGTCCTTCCGTTCGGTCGGACCCGACCGGGCGTGGATCGGCAACGACGTGTGGCTCGGCGCCGGGGTGGTCGTGCTCCGCGGCGTGACCATCGGCGACGGCTGCGTCGTGGCCGCCAATGCCGTGGTCACGCAGGACCTCCCGCCGTACACGATCTGCGGGGGCCTGCCGGCGCGCGTCCTCAAGCCGCGGGTGCCCGCCGACCTGCGCGACGACCTGCTCGACCTGCAGTGGTGGCGGTTCTCGCCCAACCAGCTGGCCGGAGTGCCGTTCGACGATGTCGCCGCGGCAGCCAAGGAAGTGCGCCGCCGGGTCGATGCCGGACTCGAGCCGTACACGCCCGGCGAGGTCGAGCTGGTTCGCCCGTCGACGGTCGTCGCGGTGTCGCGACGACGACGCTGGGCCCGCCGGCTCGCCGGACACTGACGATTGCCGTCGTCCGCAGCCGTGAGCCGTACTGGCGCCCGCTGTCCCGGTAGGAAACACTGGTGCGCATGCGATCCATCTGGAAGGGCGCCATCAGCTTCGGCCTGGTGAACGTCCCGGTCAAGGTCTACAGCGCCACCCAGAGCCACGACGTCTCCCTGCACCAGGTGCACGGCGAGGACGGCGGACGCATCCGCTACCAGCGCAAGTGCGAGATCTGCGGCGAGGTCGTCGCCTACGACGAGATCCAGAAGGCCTACGACGATGGCGACCGCACCGTCATCCTGACGCCGGACGAGCTCGACTCGCTGCCGGCCGAGCGCAGCCACGAGATCGAGGTCATCGAGTTCGTGCCGGCCGACCAGGTCGACGTGCTCCGACTGGACAAGTCGTACTTCCTGGAGCCCGAGGGCCGAGCGCTGAAGCCCTACACGCTGCTGTGCCAGGCCCTGGAGGACACCGACCGGACGGCGATCGTCCGGTTCGCGCTGCGCCAGCGCACCCACCTCGCGGCGATGCGCGTGCGTGGCGACGTGATGATGCTGCAGACCCTGCTCTGGGACGACGAGGTGCGCACCCCTGACTTCGACGTCCTGAAGGACAAGGTCTCGGTCACGAAGAGGGAGGCGGACATGGCCAGCCAGCTGGTCGAGTCGCTGTCCGGCGACTTCGACTCCTCGGACTTCACCGATGACTACCAGGTGCAGCTGCGCACGCTGGTCGAGGCGAAGCTCGACCAGGGCGATGCGCTCGACACCGAGGCCACCTTCGGTCGAGAGGCCGGCAGCAGCGACGACGCCGAAGTCATCGACCTGATGGAGGCCCTGCGCCGCAGCATCGACAAGCGCAAGGGGGGCGGCGACTCCTCCCCGGCGAAGCCCCAGAAGGCCAGCCAGAGCACGACCAAGAAGACTGCAGCGAAGAAGACGGTGGCCACGCCGAAGACCAAGAAGAAGACCAAGGCACCCGCGAAGAAGACGCCGGCCAAGAAGACCGGTTGACGTGGCGGGGCCCACCAGCCAGTCCCCACAGACCGTGATGCTCGACGGGCACCGTCTGCGGCTGACCCACCCGGACAAGGTGCTCTACCCCGAGACGGGCACCACCAAGGCCGAGGTCATCCAGTACCTCGTCACGGTGGCGCCCACCCTGCTGCCCCACGTGGCCGGGCGGATCGTGACCCGCAAGCGATGGGTCCACGGCGTGGGAACGGCCGGCCAGCCCGGCGAGGTGTTCTTCGAGAAGAATCTGCCCGACTCGGCGCCGCGCTGGATCCGGCGCCAGCGCATCGCCCACGATCGTCACGAGGCGGACTATCCGCTGCTCGAGCGGGCGGCCGATCTGGCCTGGCTCGGGCAGGTCAACGCGCTCGAGCTGCACGTGCCGCAGTGGCGCGTGGGTCCCGACGGGGCCCCGGGCCACCCCGACCGTCTCGTCCTCGATCTCGACCCCGGCCCGGGGGTCGGCCTGGCCGAGTGCGCGACGGTGGCCCACGAGGCGCGCGCCATGCTGGCCGACGTCGGCCTCACCGCCTGGCCCGTCACGAGCGGCTCGAAGGGGCTGCACCTGTACGCGAAGCTCGACGGCACGCACGACTCGGACTACGTCAACACCTTCGCCAAGACGCTCGCCGAGGCCCTGCAGTCCCAGCTCCCCGAGCTGGTGGTCAGCTCGATGGCCCGCAAGATCCGGCGTGGCAAGGTGCTGGTCGACTGGAGCCAGAACAACGGCAGCAAGACGACGATCTCGCCGTACTCGCTGCGCGGAACGCCGCTGCCGCACGTCGCGGCGCCACGCCTGTGGGAGGAGATCGACGACGACCTCGAGCAGCTGCTGTTCTCCGAGGTGCTGGAGCGCATCGAGTCGATGGGCGATCCCCTCGAGGACTTCGGCCACGAACCGGAATCCGAGGCAGCGCCGGAGCTGACCGGAACACGCGACTCGGGGGTCATGCTCGCCTCGCCCGGCCGCGAGTCCGCGGTCAGCTCATCGGACGCGTGGGCGTACGAGATGAAGTGGGACGGCATCCGCGCCGTGGGGACCATCGACCGCGACGGAGCTCGACTGACCAGTCGCAACGGAAACGACCTGACCGCCTCGTACCCGGAGATCACCGCCGCCCTGGGCGACATCGAGCTGGGCGACACAGTGCTGGATGGGGAGATCGTCGCGTTCGGCGAGGACGGTGCGCCCGACTTCGGGCTCCTGCAGCACCGGATGGGCGTCACCCGGCCCCGCGAGGTGGCCCGGGCGGCCCAGCAGGCTCCGGCGCACTACCTGGTCTTCGACCTGCTGAAGGACAGCAGCACGTCCTGGCGGAGTCGTACGTACGCAGAGCGCCGCGAGGGCCTGGAGGCGCTGAGCATCGGCGATGACGCCGAAGCCGTGGTCCGCGTCCCCCCGGCATTCGACGGCACCCTGCCCGAAGCGATCGCGCACAGCCTCGAGCGCGGCCTCGAGGGCATCATCGCCAAGCGACGACGCAGCACGTACCGAGCCACGCGGTCGTCCTCGTGGATCAAGATCAAGCACCAGCGCACGCAGGACGTCGTCATCGGTGGATGGCGGCCCGGCGAGGGGGGCCGCGCGAACACGATCGGATCACTGGTGGTGGGTGTCCACCGCGACGGCGAGCTGACCTACGCCGGCCGGGTCGGCACCGGATTCTCCGACGCCGAGCTGAAAGCGCTGAAGCGTCTGCTCACGAAGATCGAGACGGACGGACCCACCCTCGCGCACGTTCCGCGCGAGGTCGCCCGCGAGACGCACTGGGTCGACCCGCAGCTGGTGGGCGAGGTGACCTTCACCGAATGGACGTCAGCAGGCCAGCTCCGGCACCCGAGCTGGCGCGGATTGCGAGACGACGTGACCGCTTCAGGTGTGCGCGACTGAATCCGCGTAGGGTTGAGTCATGAAGCCGTTCAAGAGAGCGAAGAAGTCCGACACGTTCGCCGACCGCCTCCAGTCCGTGAGCAACGATCTTGCCGACCAGCTGTCCGAGCTCGGCCAGACCGTCGCCGACCGGGCACCGGGCGTTCGCGACCAGATCGCCGACCAGGTCTCGACCCTGAGCCAGACCGTCGTCGACAAGGCCCCCGGGATCCGCGACCAGATCGTCGAGCACGCCCGCGACCTCCGAGAGGAGGCTGGCAAGCGAGTGCCCGACCTGGCTGACATCAACCCGCCGCAGGCGCTGATGACGAAGTCGCAGAAGAAGGCCCTCAAGAAGCAGCGCCGCAAGAAGCGCACCCGCCGCGTGCTGTCGGTCGCCGCCATCAGCGCCGCCGGAGCCGCAGCATTCTCGGCCTTCCGACGCTCGCAGGCCGCCAGCCAGCCGGAGGCCCATCCGCCGCCGCCCGCGCCGGCTCCGCCGAAGGTGCCCAACGCTGCTCCTCCGGCCGCCCCGAAGCAAGCACCCGCCACTCCGGCCGAGCCGACCCCGAAGCCGCCTGCTGCTTCGGCTGCGGCGAAGAAGGCGCCGGCCAAGAAGGCGCCGACGACCCAGGCGCCGGCCAGGAAGCAGGCGCCCGGCGCGCCTGAGGCCGCCAAGAAGGAAGGCCCGGCCAACCCGGCTTCCTGACCCACCCGCACGCAACGGAACCCCGGCCTCAGATCACTAAGGGCCGGGGTTTCGTCCATTCTCGGGAAGTCCATAAGTCGACAAGTAGACGACATTTGACTTCCGGTTGCTGCAATGACAGCCACCGTTTTACCCCGCAAATATGCGCTTCAAAACTTCTTCGCTCAGACTGTTGCGTTTCCAATCGAGGAGTGCCATGGTGGTGGCCGCGGTTATGCAGCAGCCGTTCACTTGACTTGAGACCCTTGGGGGACTTCCCGTGGACGCTGCATCAGATCAGATCACGCTGTCGCTGTTCGAGGCTCGCGATTGCGCCACCCCGGCTGAACGCAGCCAGCTCGAGGACCAGATCGTCCGACGCCACCTGCCGCTCGCCCGTTCGCTGGCCCGCCGCTATCTGGACCGCGGTGCCGATCTGGACGACCTCGTCCAGGTGGCCAACCTGGCACTCGTCAAGGCAATGCGGGGCTTCGACGAAGCCAAGGGCGCCTTCGTGCCGTTCGCCTCGGCCACCATCCTCGGCGAGCTGAAGCGGCACTTCCGCGATCAGTGCTGGAGCGTTCGACCGCCGCGGCGCCTGCAGGAGTTGCAGGTCGACATCAATCGAGCCAGCGCATCGCACTGGCAGGATCAGGCGAGCACTCCCAGCTCGGTCGAGCTGGCCTCAATCTTGCACGTCGACGTCGCGCAGGTGCGCGAGGCCCGTGCGGCGAACGGCTGCTACAACGCCGCCTCGCTGGACGTGTCGGTCCGCGCCGACGACCAGACGGTCGGGGATCTCTTGGTCGACGAGGCCGACGACTACAGACACATCGACGACCTGGCGACCATCGCTCGTGCGATGGAGGGTCTGGACGAC
>JBBSKV010000074.1:0-7247 GCA_038255955.1 Propionibacteriales bacterium | reverse complement strand
TGACGACGCTCTTGCCCCGCTTGACGCCGGTGTTCAAGATGAACCGGTTGCCGTAGCCACCGTTGTAGTACTGCTGTATGATCGTTCCCGACGCCGCCGCGAGGACCGGGGTGCCGCAGCCGACACCGACGTCCGTGCCGTCATGCAGCTTGTACTGGCCAGTCACCGGGTGCACCCGGATGCCGTACGACGAGGTGATTCCCGCTCTGTGGCGGTACCACAGCGCCCCACCCTTGTCGCCACCGACTCCGGCGCCACCGGACTTGCGGTCCTTGGCGGCCAGTGCGGCGAGCTGGGCATTGAGCCGGTTGCGGTCGGCCTCGAGCTTGCGCAGCTCGGCGAGATCGACCTGCAGGGCCTTGTCGGCGGACTTCTTGGCACCGTTCTTCTTGCGCACGAGCGCAGCGACGGCCTGAGCCTGCTCGGCGGCGACCGCTTCCAGCTGCACCTGCACCTTGAGATTGGCCGCGGCCTGCTCACGCTGCTTCTTGACCTCGTTGCGCAGCACCTGGACCTCGTCGCGCTTGAGCTTCAGCACGACCCGGGTCGCGTCCAGCTCCTGCATCGTGGCCAGCTGCGCGTCGCTGACCGAGTCGTTGATCGACATCTGTTCGGTGAAGTCGCTGGGATCATCGCCCTTCAGCAACCTGCTGAAGGCCCGCAGCCCCTGATCGCCCTGCTGGACGTTGCGGACCGTGAAGTCCTCGACGACCCGCTCGGACTTGACCAGCTCGGCCTCGCCCTTCTTGAGCTTAGCGATCGACACGTCGAGCGCCGCCTCGGTCTCGGCCAGCTTCAGCTGCAGGTTGCGGTCCTCGACCTTCGCCACGGCCAGCTGTCCGCGGGTCTCGCCCAGCTTGCCCTGCGCGCTCTTCAACGAGCTCTGCGCCTTCGACAGGGCGGCCCGGGCGGCCTTCAACTCCTTGGTGGATTCATCGACGTGGCCCTTGGCGGAGTCGATCTTGCCGCTCACCCCCTTCTTCTGCCGCTCCAGATCCTTCTTGGAGTCGGCCATCGAGGGCGCGGTGAGAGCCCCGACCAGCAGGACTGAGATCAGTCCGGCCAGCAGGGCCTTGACGGTGGTGTGACGCATGAATCAGCCTCGGGGAAGGGTGTCCCGGCGACGGGACGAGGAATGTCAACTTCTACACCATACGTCACATCTGTCACACGTCTAGATATTTCCTGGTCATGACCAGCGTCGGCACGAGCGCCAACAGCAGGGCAAGGACCGTGGTGAACCCCATCACGAGGATCGCCTCGTTCCAGCGCACCCACGTGGTGATCTCGCCCAGCGACGTGCGCAGGTAGCGATAGACCACGAAGTACATGAAGGCACCGAGACCCATCGCGGCCAGCGCCGCGGACAGCAACGCGGCCAGCAACGACTCGAGCACGAAGGGCAGCTGGATGTGCCAGCTGGAGGCACCGACCAGACGCATGATGCCGATCTCGCGGCGCCGCGCATACGCCGTCATGCGGATGGTGTTGGAGACCTGCAGGATCGCCGCGATGACCAGCAGCAGGGCCGCTCCCAGTGCTGCGAACTGCATCTTGGACAAGAACTCGAACAGTGGCGCGAGCAGCTGGCGCAGCGAGGTCACGTTGTTGACGCCGTCGAGTCCGGACAGCTGGCTGACGACGCCGTCGAAGTCCTGTGGGTCCTCGAGGGTCACCAGGTAGGACTCGGGGAACGAATCTGGCCCGAGCGTCGCCAGCTGCTTGCGCCCCGTGTCGGACTGGCCGAGGGTCTCGCGGGCCCGCTCGAAGCTGTCCGACGGCGTGCGGACCTCGAAGGACTTCACCTCGGAGTTGGTGTCGAGGGCATCGCGGACCGCGGCCTTCTGGTCGTCGTTGGCGGCACCCCCGACACACGTCGCGGCGGGCGAGTTCTTGGTGCAGAGGTTGACCTGCAGCTGCAGCCGGTCGCCGTAGTAGCTCTCGGTGCGGTTGGCCTGGAACTGCATGAGCAGGCCGAGGGAGGCCAGCAGCAGGGACACGCTCATCGTGACGACCAGCGAGATCGTCATCGACTTGTTGCGGGCCATGCTGGAGGTCAGCTCGCGCAGGGAGGTGAGCAAGGAAACTCCTAGTTCTGGTAGCCGTAGATGCCGCGGGCCTCGTCGCGCATGATGCGACCGCCGTCGAGCTCGATGACGCGCTTGCGCATCTGGTCGACGATCGACGCGTCGTGGGTGGCCATCACCACGGTGGTGTCGGTGCGGTTGATGCGGTCCAGCAGCTTCATGATGCCGACGCTGGTGGACGGGTCGAGGTTGCCGGTGGGCTCGTCGGCGATCAGGATCATCGGCCGGTTGACGAAGGCGCGCGCGATGGCCACGCGCTGCTGCTCGCCGCCGGACAGCTCATCGGGCATGCGGTGACCCTTGCCGTCCAGGCCGACCATCTCCAGGGTCTCGGGCACGACCTTGTCGATCTCGGCGCGCGGCTTGCCGATGACCTGCAGCGCGAATGCGACATTCGCGCTGACGTTCTTGTTGGGCAGCAGGCGGAAGTCCTGGAACACGGTGCCGACCTGGCGGCGCAGCTTGGGCACCTTCCAGTTGGAGAGCTTGTTGATCTCCTTGCCGGCGACGTAGACCCGGCCGCTGGTCGGCGTGGCCTCCCGCAGGATCAGTCGCAGGAACGTGGACTTGCCCGAGCCGGACGCACCGACGAGGAAGACGAACTCGCCCTTCTCGATCTCCAGATCGACGGCGTCGAGTGCGGCGCGCTTCTGCCCGGGATAGGTCTTGGTGACCTGCTCGAATCGAATCACTCGCCCGAGTCTAGGCAGACGCCCTCGCAATACCGGAGTGACGCGCCCCTCTCAGGGCTTTCTCGGGATCGGGGCTCAGCTGGGGGGCTGGTTGTTGCGCCGCCAGCGGATGCCGGTCTCGATGAAGTCGTCGATCTCACCGTCGAGCACGGCCTGGGTGTTGCCGGTCTCGTGCTCGGTGCGCAGGTCCTTGACCATCTGGTACGGATTCAGCACGTAGTTGCGCATCTGGTCACCCCACGAGGCCTGCACGTCGCCACGCAGCTCGTCGAGGTGCGCGCGCTCCTCGGCCTTCTTCAGGGCCAGCAGCTTGGCCTTGAGGATGACCATGGCGCTGGCCTTGTTCTGCAGCTGGCTCTTCTCGTTCTGACAGCTGACGACCGTGCCCGTGGGGATGTGGGTCAGCCGCACCGCCGAGTCGGTGGTGTTGACGCTCTGACCGCCGGGGCCCGACGAGCGGTAGACGTCGACGCGCACCTCTTCCTCGGGAAGATCGATCTCGTCGGTCTCCTCCAGCACCGGCACGACCTCGACGGCGGCGAAGGACGTCTGGCGCCGGCCCTGGTTGTCGAACGGCGAGATGCGGACCAGGCGGTGGGTGCCGGCCTCGACCGACAAGGTGCCGTAGGCGTACGGAGCCTTGATCCCGAAGGTCGTGGACTTCAGTCCGGCCTCCTCGGCATAGGAGACGTCGTAGACCTGGGTCGGGTAGCCGTGACGCTCGGCCCAGCGCAGATACATGCGCTGCAACATCTCGGCGAAGTCTGCAGCGTCGACGCCACCGGCGCCGGAACGGATGGAGACCAGCGCCTCGCGCTCGTCGTACTCCCCCGACAACAAGGTGCGGACCTCGAGCGAGTCGATCAGGTTCTGCATCTTGCGCAGCTCGGTCTCGGCCTCCGCCATGGAGTCAGCGTCGCCCTCCTCCTGACCCAGCTGGACCAGCACCTCGATGTCCTCGACGCGCTGGCGCAGCGTCGTGACGCGCTCGACCTCGGCCTGCAGAAAGGAGAGCCGACCGGTGACGCGCTGGGCGTTGGTCTGGTCGTCCCAGAGATCAGGTGCACCCACCTGCTCTTGCAGGTCGGTGATCTCGGTGCGCATGGAGTCGAGGTCGAGGACCTTCTCGATCGACGTCAGGGTGGCGTCGAGCGCCTTGATCTGCTCTGCGAAGTCGATGGACACCATTCGAGATTACAGGTGCGCGTCAGATGCCCTGCGGCGCAACTGCGCTCAGATGCTCTTGCGGCGGAACTCCGCCTCTGCAGGGGCTCGGGTCTGCTCAGATGCTCTTGCGGCGGAACTCCGGCTGGGCAATCGGCTTGTCGGCGCCGTGGGACTTCTCGCTGCCGTCGTGCTCGGCACTCTCCGGGCTGGGGTGGTGCTTCTTGTTCTTCTTCTCCAGCGCCTCACGCATCTTGGCCTTGAGGTCGTCGTTCGCTGAGTCGGTCATGTCCTCATCTTCACACGTCCTAGGCTCGCCACCATGGCTCAACGCAAGCGTCCCGACTTCGGACCCGAGGTGATCGAGCGACTGGCTCGCGCCAAGCAGCGCCGCGACGAAGCTCTCGCGATGACCGCCGCGGTCTACGAGGACGCGCTGCTCGACGCCTTCGAGTCCGGCCTGACCTACAACGACATCGCCGCCACGGTCGGCGGGTCGCACGCCACCCTCGCCGTCTCGATCAAGAACGCCCGCGCCCGCCGCTCCCCGCCGGGCGGTGGATCCGCAACTGAATCCCGGCTGGCGGTGGATACACAACCCGATTCGTCGACATGAGGTTGCGAATCCACCGCCCCATGGGCTCAGGGATCCCCAGCGACGCGCAGCCGCCCGGTGGCCTCCGCGACCACGGTGGTGCTCGACGGCAGACCGGGTGGGGTCAGGGCGAGACGGATGGTCCGCTCGAGCCGAACGAGCACGCGGTCATCGACCGTCTGAACGCTGACCACTCGGGCATTCGACCCCGCCACGTACCCGGCGACCAGGCGGCGTGCCTGATTCGCATCGACCGCGACCTCACCGTCCAGGTAGAACGCTTCCCGGTTGAGGCCGTCGACGGCGGCGAGAGCGGCGCCGTCGGCCAGGTTGTCGAGCTCACGACGCTCCAGGAAGGCGTCGGAGGCGTTGATCACGACGGCGGCGAGCAGTCCCAGGAACACCAGGAAGCCAATCGTCATCACGGTGATCGTCCCGCGTTCGCGACTCATCGTCGGGCCCGATAGGTGCCATAGGGCTGGGTGTGGATGCTGTCGACCGTGATGGATCCGATGTTCTCCCCCAGCACCGCCGGGGTGAGCGGCAACCGTCGCGTGGCCTGCACGAACACCCGCACCGACGATCCGGGTTGCAGGCAGTCAGCTGACGTCGGCAGGCACCAGACCCTGACGGTGGCGTCGCCCACTCCCTGGTCGGTCATGGCCAGCAGGGCCGCAGATCTGGCGCGCCCCTCTCCCGTGGCAACATCTGGCGACTGCAGAAACGCGCGGGCTGCGGCTCGGCTAGCCGAGGACGTGCCGTAGGCCGCGCGTTGGACGTCGAACACGGCGATCAGGACGTAGAGCAGTGGGACCAGCAGCAGGATCGAGAGCCAGACGAACTCGATCGTCGCCGTGCCGCGGCTCGACCGGTTCACGGTTCGAGCTCGCGGATCGCGTGCCCACGCAGCGTGAGGTCGACCGTGGGGCCGAACAGCCCAAGAGGCGGAACCTGGGCCCGGACCACGACCTCCGCGGTCTCGACTCCCCCGGCGACGGTGTACCTCGCGGTCACATCGTCGGCGTACCGGTCGTCGAGGGCCTGCCGGATGATCTCGCGCGTGCGGTTGGCGCCGACGTGCGGCGTCGCCTCGAGGGGCGCTGCAGCTCGCGCGCCTTCAGAAGCAGCAGCAGTGGCGGTGTTGCGCACGTGCAGCACCAGACCCACGTGGGCGATGCCGAGGACGAGCGGCACCAGCAGCACCATGACCAGCACGAACTCAGCGACCGCGGCGCCCCGCTCGGAGCGCGTGACGGTCATGACTCACCCGCCGACGGCCGACAACGCCTGCGTCAGCATCGACCGCAGCTGCGGTCCGGCAGCCGCCGCGATGATCGCCACGAGCCCCGCCGTCATCACGGTGATCATGACCCAGCCGGGCACGTCGCCGCGCTCGTCGTGGGTGTTGATTCGTGCGATCCACTCATTGATCCATCGACATTTCATGATTCCTCCTGGGGTACGTCAGGTTCCAGATGTCAGGTGCAGGCCGACCAGGCCCGGATAGAAGGCGAAGATGATGGTGACGGGCAGGACGAGGAACACGACGGGGATCATCATCGACACCTCCTTGCGGCCACCCACCTCCATCAGCTCGCGGCGGGCCGCGTCACGGACGTCGGCGGCCTGGGCGTGCAACACGTCGACGAGGGGCGTGCCACGCTCCAGCGCCACCGCGAGTCCTTCGGCGAACCGCGAGATGCTGGTGACGCCTGTGCGGCGGGCCAGTGCGTCGAATGATGCGGCCATCGGCGTGCCAGTACGGATCTCCGACAGCACCCGGGCGAGCTCATCGGCCAGGCTGCCGTGGCAGACCCGCAGGATGCGCTCGAGTCCTGCCACGGGGCTCTCGCCAGCCGCGACGGCCAGAGCGAGCAGCTCAGCGACGATGGGAAACTCCTGCTCCATCTCCTTCTCGCGGGTCGCGACCTGCTGAGTGAGCCGGTGATCGCACCACATGACACCAGCGACGAATCCGAAGGCGCAGACGCCGAGCAGGACTGGGGCGGCGGTGCGCTGCGTGGTCCACAGCACGGCGGAGGCGGCGAGCCCGCCGCTCAGGCCGCCGACGCCCCACAACGACTGACGCACGCGGAACTCCTCCAGCGTCGTCGCGACTCCGAGTCGGTCGAGCCGCGAACGCACCGCCTGAGCACTGCCGACCCATTCGCCCACCACGGCGGTGGCGCGGCGCGCTGACGGTCCGAAGACGGCTGCGGCCACACCGTTCGAACGGCCGGGAAGGAACACGTACGGGTGCACATCGCGGACGTAGGGCAGCACCCGCTGCTCGACGGACGGCCGTCGGGTGCGCAGCACGCCGGACGCGATCAGCCACAGCCCCGCCGACAGTCCGAAGCCGATCAGGGCGCCGCTCATGCGAGGATGCGCCGTTCGACCGGAAGCCGCCCGATCCAGATCATCAGGCGGTAGGCGATGACGCACGTGATGGCCCCACCACCGAGCACGATCAGACCCGTCGGGGTCGCGAAGCGTCGGATGACGTCGCCCTGGAAGCACATCAGGAGCAGCACGATCCACGGCGCCGCCACCGCCAGCCGTGCGCCCGTGACGGTCCAGGACTGGCGCGACTCGATCTCGCCGCGGGTGCGTTGGTCGTCGCGCAGGAATCCAGACAGCGACCGCAGCACGCGGCCGAGGTCTCCCCCGCCGACGTCGCGGGCGATCCGCAGCGCCTCGACCACCCGG
>JBBSKV010000073.1:0-7255 GCA_038255955.1 Propionibacteriales bacterium | reverse complement strand
TGGATGCCGTCGAGGCCGGCCATGAGCATCGCGGCGAACGCGAGGTACGGGTTGGACGACGGGTCCGGGACGCGGAACTCGATGCGCTTGGCCTTCGGGTTCGCACCCGTGATCGGGATGCGCACGCAGGCCGAGCGGTTGCGGGCCGAGTAGACCAGCGCGATCGGGGCCTCGAAGCCCGGCACCAGACGGTGGTAGGAGTTCACCGACGGGTTCGTGAACGCGAGCAGCGACGGAGCGTGCTTCAAGATGCCGCCGATGTAGTACCGCGCCATGTCCGACAGCCCGCCGTAGCCGGACTCGTCGTAGAACAGCGGCTTGCCCTCGTTCCAGATCGACTGGTGCACGTGCATGCCCGAGCCGTTGTCGCCGAAGATCGGCTTCGGCATGAAGGTGACCGTCTTGTCGTTGGCCCACGCCGTGTTGCGCACGATGTACTTGAACTTCATGACGTCGTCCGCGGCCTTGAGCAGCGTGTCGAAGCGGTAGTTGATCTCGCCCTGACCCGACGTGCCGACCTCGTGGTGCCCGCGCTCCAGGATCAGCCCGGCGTCGGTGAGGTTGCTCATCATGTCGTTGCGCAGGTCGGCCGTCTTGTCGGTCGGCGCGACGGGGAAGTACCCGCCCTTGTACCGGACCTGGTAGCCGCGGTTGTCGTCGATGTGGTCGCCGGTGGACCAGGCGGCCTCGGACGACGTGATCTCGTAGAACGACTTGGCGGCGCTGGTGCCGTAGTTGACCCGATCGAAGATGTAGAACTCGGCCTCGGGTGCGAAGAAGGCGGTGTCGCCGATGCCGGTGGTGGCCAGGTAGGCCTCCGCCTTGCGGGCGATGTTGCGCGGATCGCGCGAGTAGGCCTCGCCCGTGATCGGATCGTGGACGAAGAACTCCATCGCGATGGTCTTGCGCGCCTTGAACGGATCGAGGTAGGCCGTGCCGACGTCGGGGAACAACACCATGTCGGACTGATCGATGGTCTGGAAGCCGCGGATCGACGAACCGTCGAATGCGACACCGCTCTGGACCATGTCGGCGTCGAACGTCGACGCCGGCAGGGTCACCTGCTGCTGGATGCCGGGAAGATCGGTGAAGCGGACGTCGAGGTACTCGACACCCTCGTCCTTGATGTACTTGAAGAGCTCGTCGGCGTTGCCGAACATGTGTAGCCTTCCTCGGCCGCTTCGCGGCCTGGATCGATCGTCGTGTCAGAAGGTGCGTTTCACCGCGCCATGGTCTTGACCATAGGGCGAGGCAGTTACCCAACCATCACTTGATTGTTTCAGGCTTGTTACAAGTCCGTGTGACGGGTGGGTCTGCTGCTGCTCAGACAGGTGGCACTACGCTCGGATCCATGGAGTCAGCGCCGCTCGGCCGCCGCGTTCTCGCGCTGGTGATCGACTGGATCGTCGCCGCACTCAGCGCGACCGCCCTGACCGGTGTGAGCTACCCGCCCGACGACCCTGTCCAGAATCTGGTGATCACCGGATTCTTCGTGGCCGAGGTCGGTCTGCTGGTGGGCTTGGTGGGTTCCTCGATCGGCAAGCGCGTGCTCGGCATCCGGGTCGAGAACCCCGCCGGGCGCCCGATCGGCATCGGCTACGGACTGCTGCGCACCGCGCTGGTGTGCCTGGTCATCCCGGCGATCGTGCAGAACAAGGAAGGCCGCGGGCTCCACGACATCGTCGTCGGGTCGCGGGAGATCAAGGTGTAGTTGCTTCTGGTGGTCGCCACATACCGCTCGCCAGGGAGCGAAGCGACCGTGCCCCTCGCTCCGCTCACGCTTCGCTGGGGCCCGGCCGAGGTACGAGGCCGAGGCGACGTGGAGGTCGAGGACTTGAGTGAGCACTCGACCCTCACCAGCACCTCGCAACTGGCGGCTGCGCCGCGACGCGCTCACGCTTCGCTGGTGCGGCTGAACGCTCGCTCGTAGAGCGAGCTCGGTTCAGCCGCGCATCGCCTTGCGCTGGCCCTTCATGCTGGTCGGCACCGGGCCACGGGGCATGGGGGCGGCCGGACGCATGGCATCGAGGGCCTTGACCTTGTACAGCAGCGCCGTCATCTGGGCCGGCTTGATCTTCTTGGGCAGCTTCTGCACGCGCTTGGTGAGCTTGGGGAGGGGAACCTCACCCTCGCCGTTGCCGACGATCATGTCGAGGATCGGCACGTCCTCGCCAGCGATGCGCGAGTGCTTCTTCTTCTCGGCGCTGATCAGGTTGCGCAGTCGGGCGGTGTTGCCCTCGCCGACCAGGATGACGCCGGGACGACCGATCACGCGGTGCACGACGTCCTGGTTCTTGGTGAAGGCGACGGCGGGCTTGACGTCCCAACCCTTCTTCAGCATCTGCAGTGCACCAGCGGCGGCCCCGAGCTGACCATCGACCTGCGCATACGCAGCGGTCTGCGCGCGGCGGCCGAAGATGATCAGCACCGCGAGGAAGCCGATGAGCACGCCGAACACGACCGACAGGATCAGGCCGAGCGTCGTGCTGCCAAAGGCCCAGAAGCTGACCGCGCCAAAGATTCCACCCGCGACGAGGAACGTCAGCAGCAGGATCAGACCGATGTTGCGGTCGGACTTCTTGGTGATCGTGTACGCCTGGCGAAGCTGGCGGACGCGACCCTTGGCGGGCGCAGGAGGTGCGGCGTTGGACATGCAGCCAGTCTACGACGGAGTCGGAGCGGCATCCTGCGCCGGCACCGACGAATCCTCGCGGTGCGCGAGTGCCTGCTTGTACAACGTGCCCGCGCGGTAGGACGAACGGACCAACGGTCCGGACATGACGCCGACGAAACCGATCTCGTCGGCCTCGTCCTTGAGCTCGACGAACTCCTCGGGCTTGACCCAGCGCTCCACGGGGTGGTGGCGCTTGGAGGGACGCAGGTACTGCGTGATGGTGATCAGGTCGCAGCCAGCCTCGCGCAGGTCCCGCAGCGCCTGCGAGACCTCCTCGCGGGTCTCGCCCATGCCGAGGATCAGGTTGCTCTTGGTGACCAGGCCGAAGTCGCGGGCATCGGTGATGACGCCCAGCGAGCGGTCGTAGCGGAAGGCCGGACGAATGCGCTTGAAGATGCGCGGCACCGTCTCGATGTTGTGCGCCAGCACCTCGGGCCGCGACTCGAAGACCTCGGCGAGCTGGTCGGCGTTCCGGTTGAAGTCCGGGATGAGGTTCTCCACACCCGTGCCGGGGTTCAGCTCGTGGATCTTGCGCACCGTCTCGGCGTAGAGCCAGGCGCCGCCGTCGGGCTGGTCGTCGCGGGCGACACCGGTGATGGTGGCGTACCGCAGCTCCATCTTCTGGACGCTCTCGGCGACCCGTCGCGGCTCGTCACGGTCGATCGGATCGGGCTTGCCGGTGTCGATCTGGCAGAAGTCGCACCGTCGCGTGCACTGCTCGCCGCCGATGAGGAAGGTGGCCTCGCGGTCCTCCCAGCACTCGAAGATGTTGGGACAGCCGGCCTCTTGACACACGGTGTGCAGGCCTTCGCCCTTCACCAGATTCATCAGCTCGTTGTACGCGGGTCCCATCTTGGCGCGAGTCTTGATCCACTCGGGCTTCTTCTCGATCGGGGTCTCCGCGTTGCGGACTTCGAGCCGCAACATCTTTCGGCCTTCAGGTGCAATGGTCACGCCTCCACAGTACGCCCGCGGACAACCCCGGGGCAGGCCACCCAGTGGGGGCGAGGCGAAGGTGATTTAGCGTGAGAACATGTTGCAGATCAACCTGGTGCAGCTCGCGGCGCGCACCTACCAGCGCACGTTGATGCGCACTGAACGCAGGCTCACCTACGCCGAGTCGTTCAGGCTCGCCGAGTGAGGGTGCCGACGGGGATCTGCGGTCCCGGTGCCTCGACGAGGTCCGGCGAGGGCGTGTAGGGCTCCCACGCGAGCATCTCGTCCAGCCGAGGGATGAAGGCTGCGGCCGCATCGCGAACCGTGACCGTGCGGCCGGTCTCGGCGCTCAGCGACGTGACCCCGGCGTCGGCGATGCCGCAGGCCAGGAACTTCTCGTAGACCGCCAGATCGACGTCGGCGTTGATCGAGATGCCGTGCATGGTCACGCCTTGCGAGACCCGGATGCCAATGGCCGCGATCTTGCGCTCGGGCGTTCCGGCGCTCGGACCCAGCCACACGCCGGAGCGGCCCGGCACCCGACCCGTGGTGACGCCGAGATCGGCGATCGCACGGATCATCGCCTCCTCGAGTCGACGCACGTAGTCGACCACGAGGACGTGTCCGGGCAGCTTGGTGATCGGGTAGGCCACCAGCTGGCCGGGGCCGTGCCAGGTGATCTTGCCGCCGCGGTCGACGTCGACGACGGGGGAGCCGTCGTGAGGGCGCTCGTGCGGCTCGGTGCGGCGACCAGCAGTGAACACGGCGGGGTGCTCCAGCAGCATGGCCGTGTCGCCGATCTGGTCAGCCACCCGCTGGGCATGCAGCTCGCGCTGCAGGTCCCACGCCGCTGAGTAGTCGAGGGCGTCCCGCCCGTACCAGTCATCGAGGATCGTCACGGCGCTCACGTGTCCACGATAGCCCGCGTGTGGACGGACGAGAGCGGGTGCGAGCGCGACCGGCGACAGTGGATCGATGACGTGGTGGTGGCTGCTGGTGATCGTCGTGCGCGCGGCGCTGCCGATCGACGCGCACGGCGGCTGCGCAAGCGAGCTGGCCGCCCTCGACCGGGTGCGCACCGCGGCGTTCGCGTCGGCCGATCCCGCTCTGCTGGACCGGGTGTACGACGAGGAGGACAGCCCGCTGAGGGACGTTGACGCCCGCGCCATCGCGGACTACCGGGCCCGGGGCGGACGAGTGGTCGGCGCGCAGCTGCAGATCTCGCAGTGCCGGGAGGTGGAGCGCACCGCCGCGGTGATCCGGCTCGACGTGGTCGATGCGCTCGGCCCGGCCGTCGTCCGCTGGGATGACGGCGACGTGACACCGCTGCCGCGCGACCGCTCGACCCGTCGGCAGATCACCTTGCGACACACCGCCGACGGGTGGCGGATCAGTGGATCGCAGCCGCCAGGGCCGACGTCAGATCAGGGGCCTGGAAGGTGAATCCCGACTCCGTCAGCACCTGAGGCCGCAGCCGCAACGACCCCAGCAGGTCGTCGGAGAGTCCGCCGAGACCGGCGCGGACCGCGAATCCGGGCGCGCGCAGGAAGGTCGGTCGGTTCACCGCATCGCCGAGAGCGTCGGTGAACTCGGCGTTGGTGACGGTGTCGTCGGGCATCACCAGGTTGACCGGGCCCGACACGTCGGACTCGAGCAGGTGGGCAACGGCTCGCACCCAGTCGGCGCGGGCGATCAGGGACATGTGCTGACGCCCGGGGCCCAGCTGGGCGCCGCCGCCGAGCTTCCAGACCGGAACCATC
Source organism: Propionibacteriales bacterium (assembly GCA_038255955.1). Taxonomy (GTDB): domain Bacteria; phylum Actinomycetota; class Actinomycetes; order Propionibacteriales; family Nocardioidaceae; genus Aeromicrobium. The sequence goes on along the minus strand of JBBSKV010000073.1, from coordinate 1,885 downwards.
AGGCCGAGCATGCCTCCGGAGCTGTCGAGCACCAGCGAGGTGCGCAGGAAGCAGGTGCGCGCACCCGCCGTGACGGCTGGCTCCGCGGCGGCCTCCCACTGCTGGGACACCTCGGCGAGGAACCCGGTGCCGGGGCCGCTGGCCTCGGTGAGCACCTCGTCGCCGCGGTCGACGCCGTACCAGGACATTCCGGACCCGGACAGCAGCACGGTGGGGGAGGAGGACTTCGCGACCGCCGTGGCCAGGGTAGTCGTGGCGGTGAGTCGCGAGGCAAGGATCTCGCGCTTGCGCTTGGGCGTGCGCGGCCACTGCGAGATGGGTGATCCGGACAGGTTTACGACGGCGTCGGCGCGGTCGATCAGCACCTGGTCGATCCGACCGGCCTTCGGATCCCACACCGAGGAGTCCGCGCGCGGCGGGCCGCTGCGGATCAGCCGGGTGACCTGGTGGCCCTGCTCACGCAGGTGCGCAACCAGCGGCGTGCCGAGGAATCCCGACGCACCGCCGATCACGACATGCACGGGTCAGGACCCCAGCTCGGCCTCGAACGCCCCACCCTGCAGGCGCTCCTTGACCGCCGACAGGAACCGGCCGGCGTCGGCGCCGTCGACCAGACGGTGGTCGTACGTCAGCGCGAAGTACACCATCGAGCGCACGGCGATCGATTCGCCGATGTGCGGATCGGTGATGACGACCGGACGCTTCACGACAGCACCCGTGCCGAGGATCGCGACCTGCGGCTGGTTGATGATCGGGGTGTCGAACAGGGCACCGTTGCTGCCCAAATTGGTGATCGTGAACGTGGCACCGGAGAGCTCGTCGGGCGAGATCTTGTTGGTCCGGGTGCGCTCAGCGGCATCGGCGATCTTGCGGGCCAGCCCGGCGATCGACAGATCCCCGGCGTCGCGGATCGTGGGAACGATGAGACCGCGCTCGGTGTCGACCGCGATGCCCAGGTGCTCACCATCGGGATAGGTGACGGTGCCCTCGTCGACGTTGAGCGCCGCGTTGAGCTGCGGGTAGAGCTTGAGCGCCTCGATGGCTGCCTTGGCGAAGAACGGCAGGTACGTGAGCTTGACGCCCTCGCGCTCGAGGAACTTCTCCTTGTGCTTGGTTCGCAGTCGGGCGACCTCGGTGACGTCGATCTCGTGCACCTGCGTCAGCTGGGCCGACTCCTGCAGCGACTGGTTCATGCGCGTCGCGATGGTCTTGCGCAGGCGTGAGATCTTCTCGGTCTTGCCGCGCAGCGGTGACGGCTCCGACGCAGCTGCCGGCGCGGACGGGGCGGCAGCGGGGGTCGAGGCCGGCTTCTCCTCGGCCGGCTCCTCGGGCGGAGCCGGTGCTGCCGCAGCGGCGTCGAGCACGTCCTGCTTGCGGATGCGACCACCGACACCGGTGCCGGTGACGGCAGCGAGGTCGACGCCGTGCTGCTTGGCCAGCTTGCGCACGATCGGCGTCACGTACGTGTCGCCGCTGGACGAGGAGGCCTGATCGGATGAGGAATCCTTCGCGGCGGGCTCGGGGGCAGGCGCCGGTGCTGGAGCCTCCTCCATCTGGGCTGCGGGCTCGGGGGCTTCAGCCGCCGGCTCGTCGTCCTTCGCCTCGGGCTCGGGCTCGTCCTTCTGCTCGGGCTCGTCGTCCTTGGCTTCGGGCTCCGGCTCGTCTTCCTTCTGCTCGGACTCGGGCTCGGCCTCGGTGTCCTCGGAGGACGCAGCGCTGCCGCCGCCGATGATGGCCAGCTCGGCGCCGACCTCGACCGTCTCGTCCTCGGCGACCAGGATCTTGGTCAGCGTGCCGGCGACCGGCGAGGGAATCTCGGTGTCGACCTTGTCGGTGGAGATCTCCAGCAGGGGCTCGTCGACGACGACCTCGTCACCTTCAGCCT
>JBBSKV010000072.1:0-7325 GCA_038255955.1 Propionibacteriales bacterium | reverse complement strand
TGACCAGCCGCACGGCGGCCGAGCTGTCGGGCAGGCCGGCGATCTGCGCGTCGTAGAACATCAGTCCGACGAGGCGGAACCCGGCCCGTCCGGCGATCATCTGGGCGATCCGGGTGGCGTCATCGAGCGTGTGGACGGGGGAGCGGCGCACGCCGAGGTGCAGGGGTCCGAGGCGCAGGCTGGCGTCGACGTCGAGGCAGACCCGGATCTCCGGGCGGGAAACGTCCAGCAACGCGTCGATGACGTCGAGAGCCTCGACGCTGTCGATCATCACGGTGATCGCGGCCGTGCGGCGCTCGTCAGCCACCAGCTCGCGCAGGGCGGCAGCGTCGACCGTGGGATAGGCGAGCAGCACGTCGGTGGCACCGTGGTCGACCAGCCAGTTCGACTCCGCCAGCGAGTACGACATGATGCCGGCGAAGGCGTCGCGGGCCAGGGTGCGCTCGATCACCGAGCGCACGCGCACCGACTTGCTGGCCACGCGGATCGGCACCCCGGCGGCGCGCCGCGCGAGGTCGTCGGCATTGGCCCACAGGGCCTCGGCGTCGACGACGGCCACCGGCGCACTCAGGTCCGCCGTCGACGTGAGCAGGTGCTGGTACGGGGGAGCCACGCCGCCAGTATGTCGCAGCCCGGAATGGGTGGGGCGGGTGTGGATACTGGGGCCATGCGACTGTTCGCCACGCTTGCGTGCGCCCTCCTGCTGCTCTCGGCGTGCACCAGTGGTGACGGCACTGCCTCGGCCCAGCCCGAAGCCGAGATCACCTTCGACTCGCTCGAGCTGGACTGGGCAGCCGCGACGGACCGGATCGCCACGGTCGATCCGCCCGAGGTACCGGAAGGCTTCAACGAGACCAGGTTCGATCGGATGGTCGATGCGCTGAACACCTGGGCCGTCGCGACCACCCTCGAGTCCGACGTCCGGGAGTCCGACGACCCGGCCAAGGCCGTCGGCGCCACCTTGCCGAAGGCGGTGAGCTCGCAGGTGAGCAAGCTCGGCAAGGGCTCGGTGTCGCCCCGGCTCGCCGCGGCGAACGTGTTCGCCGACGACGTAACGGTGCTGGGAAAGCCGCGGGTCACGACCGCGTGGAGCGCCGAGACGACCGAGAGCGACGGTGAACCGGCGTTGAGCCTGAAGCTGCAGACGCGCGCCGCCTACGAGGTGCGGATCGAGGACGGCCCGACGCGTGTGATCGGAGTGCTGCGCGTGCACGAGCTGATCACGCGGGAGGGCGAGACCGGCCCGGTCGGTGTCGGGTTCGGCTGGCAGGAGTTCGGCGCCTCCGACTGCACGCTGGCGATCGACGACGCCCTGCGCCCCGACGGTGACGTCGGCCCGGCGGAGGAGGATCTGCGCACCTTCATCGACGTGGGTTCCGGTGGCACGGTCGAGATGCCGGATCTGGAGTCCGACGACACGGTCGACAAGCAGTACCTGGACCGCTGCAAGCGTGGCCAGGTCTGAACCGCCTACGATGGACCCGCGGGTTCGCCCGCACGCCTCTGTAGCTCAGTTGGTAGAGCGCCTTACTTGTAATAAGGATGTCGCGGGTTCGAATCCTGTCGGAGGCTCAACGACTTACCTCAGATCGAGAGACTCGAGCAGAACGCGGTGGCGGCCAACGGTGGTCACGAGGCCGACCGGTCCAAGATAGGCTTCCGGGGTGTCTTCACCCAGCCTGAGCGTCCGTTACGAGACGCCGAGCATGGTGAGGTCCCTTGATCTGGGGGCGAAGGCCGCACTGGTGGTCCTGCTGCTGCTGGCTCTGACCTTCCCCGACTTCGGGAACGTCGGAGACAAGGGCGCGGCGGCACGCGCGGTCGGCTATCCGCTCTTGGCCTTCGCCGTCCCGGCCATCTGGTACGTCTACTGGCGCAGCCGCGGGTCTTTCCCATGGGCGGCTGACCTGCTGATCACGGTGACGTGCTTCACCGACACGCTCGGCAACCGGATGGACCTGTACGACTCGATCTGGTGGTTCGACGACTGGATGCACTTCATGAACACCGGGTTGCTGACGGCTGCGGCGATCCTGCTCACCCTCCACCGCAGCGCGACCCTCGCTGCGACGCTCGAACGCGCACTGGCCTTCGGCGTCACTGCCGCTCTGGCCTGGGAAATCGCGGAGTACTACGCGTTCCTCAAGACGTCCTCGGAGCGCCTCGGCGCCTACACGGACACGCTGGGGGACCTGGCTCTGGGCTCGGCGGGCGCCGTGGTCGCAGCCATCGTGGTGCACAGGATCTGGCGAGGCGGCGGATTGCGGGAAGCGGCACCCCAGCTCGAGTTCGATCTCGGCGGGCGCTCAGGAGGACCTTCTGCGCCGGCGCTCCCGCCTGGCTGAGCTCGTGATGGCGGCTCGTTGCGAGATGCGAGCCGAATCCTCAAGCCAGGCCGTTGCGGCGCAGATGAAGCCACATCTCGGCCGCGATGTCCGGGTCGTCCGGATCGGCGTCCAGCAGCTCGCGGATCAGCCCCATCCGGTGGCGGACGGTGTTGCGATGCACCGCGAGGTCGCGGGCCGCGGCGTCCCAGTGGCCCCGGTGGCGCAGATAGGCCACCAGCGTGGGCGCCAGATGGGCGCGCTTGTAGGCGAAGACGCGGTCGATGCCCTGACGCAGCAGATCCAGATCGGTGGAGATCTGCTCGGGTGCCAGCACGGTGCCGGGCGCCAGTGATCGAGCCCGGACGAACAGTCCGACGCGGACGTCCCGGACGCGGGTGAGCTCCACCGCGTCCGACAGCACACCGACGACATCGTTGTCGATGGCCCGCAGCCGGGTGTCCAGGGTGGCGATGTCGGCGTGCCCGGATGCCGGAAGGACGAACCAGGTCGTGTCTCCCTCGAACGGACCAGTCAGGGCGAGCGGACTCCAGGAGGTGACCGCTTCGGTGATGTCGGCGGCACGATCGGACCGGATGACCAGCAGGCGCACGGTCTGGTCCAGGGCTGGTAGGCCCGCCCTCGACGCCAGCCGGCGGGCCGGTTCGACGAATCCCATGTCGAGCAGCGACGTCACCGCCTGGGCCTGGGCCTGGACCGCCGCATCGGCTCGCTTGCGCTGGACCGAGTCGAGACTGAGCAGGGCGCCGGCCGTGAGGACGAGGCGGCGAGGCGTGGCGCCGAGCGGAGCCCGGGAGCCGATCGCCAGGTAGCCCGCGACCCGGTCCTCCAGCTGCAGCGGGTAGACCGAAACGATCTCGTCGCGATGGGGGAACGTGGTGACCGAGTGCGCCCCGGCGGCCACCCGCAGCGCGGTGATCTGCTCGGCCACCGCGACGGCGTCGTTCACCCGGCCGCTGGGAAAGACGTCCTGCACCACGCCGACCGAGTCCAGTCGGGCGACCCAGGCGCCGATCGCGCGCGACAGGGCGGTGAGCGTCTGCCCGACCGGGTCGGTGGTGACCATGGCGTTGACCAGCGAGCGGTGCGCCGAGATGGCATCGGTGAGCTCGCGCTGGGTGGACAGTGACCGAGCGGCCCAGTACGCCTTGGTGATGGTCAGGAAAGCCGCGGCTGGCGGGACGGACAACAGGCAGAGATCGTGCGTGGCGCAGGCGGCCGCCAACGGCTCGGGAATCGCCGACAAGGTCGGGCCCAGGCCGACGCCGAGCGCGCTGATGCCGACCGCACGCAGTCGCGACACGTACCGGTCGCACCCCATGGCACTGTCCGGCAGCGACAGCCCGGTGGTGAGCAGGAGCTCGCCCCCGGTCAGGTACTCAGTGGGATCGATCAGCTCACTGACGTGGACGGCCGAGATGCCGAGGGTGGGCGCCACGAATCCCTCGGCGGGGGCGAGCGCATCGGGCAGCGCCGCGCACAGGGCCGCGACGGTCGGAAGTGTCACGTGAGCAATGTATCCAACGAGACGAACAACTGTGCAGATGATCTGAAGAAATCCGAGGAGCTGGGTCCGAGGATGAGAGGGTCGAGTCCCCACCCCAGCCGTTCCAAGGAGCACCGCATGTCCATGCCGACCCAACGACGGATCCTCAAGACGGCACTGCCCGGTCCGAGATCGATCGAGCTGCAGGTGGCCCGGGACAACGCGCTGGCGAGCGGACTCGGTCAGACCCTGCCGATCTTCGTGGAGGAGGCCGGCGGAGCGATCATCGTCGACGTCGACGGCAACCACATCATCGACCTGGCCTCCGGCATCGCCGTCACCAGCGTCGGCGCGTCCAACCCGCGCGTGGTGGATCGGATCAAGGCCCAGGCCGAGCAGTTCACCCACACGTGCTTCCTGGTGACCCAGTACGACGTGTTCACCCAGGTGGCCGATGCGCTCAACCGCATCACCCCCGGCGACCACCACAAGAAGACGGCGCTGTTCTCCACGGGTGCCGAGGCCGTCGAGAACGCCATCAAGATCGCCCGGGTCGCCACGGGCCGGCCGGCGGTCGTCGTGCTGAGCCACGCCTACCACGGTCGAAGCCTGCTCACGATGTCGATGACGGCGAAGAACGTCCCCTACAAGCAGGGTTTCGGCCCGTTCGCGCCGGAGGTCTACCGCGCTCCGTCGCCGTATCCGTACCGCTGGACCGGCGGGCCCGACGTGGCCGCGGAAGAAGCGTTCGCTGCGCTGCGTGACGTCGTCCTGACCCAGGTGGGCGCCAGCAACGTCGCCGCCATCGTCATGGAGCCGATCCAGGGAGAGGGCGGTTTCATCGAGCTGCCGGACGGCTACCTGACCGCCGTGCAGGAGCTCGCGACCGAGCACGGCATCGTGTTCGTCGCCGACGAGATCCAGACCGGGCTGGGCCGGACCGGCGACATGTTCGCGTGTGATCGCGAAGGGATCGTCCCGGACATGATCGTCACCGCGAAGGCCCTGGGCGGCGGCATGCCGCTGTCGGCGGTCACGGGGCGAGCCGAGCTCATGGATGCCGTCCCGGCGGGCGGACTGGGCGGCACCTATGCCGGCAACCCGGTGGCGTGCGCTGCGGCCCTCGGAGCGATCGAGGCCATCGAGCAGGACGGTCTGATCCAGCGAGCCCGCGACATCGAGGCGGCGGTGAAGCCGCGGCTGAGCCAGCTGATCGGGGACCATTCCCCGTTGGGCGAGGTGCGCGGGCGTGGGGCCATGCTCGCGATGGAGTTCGTCCGGCCCGGGACCACCGAGCCGGCGCCGGAGATCGCCAAGGCCGTGGCGGCGCACTGTCACGCCGAGGGCGTCCTCGTCCTGGTCTGCGGAACCTTCGGCAACGTCATCCGGCTTCTTCCGCCACTGGTGATCGAGCCCGAGCTCCTCGAAGAGGCGCTGACGGTCCTCGAGGCCGCCGTGGGTGCGCAGTCATGATGAGCGCGGACACCGGCTTCGACCCCCGTTCGGGCGCTGCCACCGCCTCCGTCGACCACACGTCACCTGACGAGCTCGAGCGTGCGGTGCGCAGCGCCATGGCCGCCGTGGAGCTGACCGCTGCCACGGCTCCGGCGACGCGTCGCGCCTGGCTTGCTGCGGGTGCGGCAGCGCTGGAGAGTCATCAGACCGAGCTGGTCGCCCTGGCCGATGGCGAGACGGCGCTCGGTGCCACGCGGCTCGAGGGCGAGGTGGTGCGGACGGCGAACCAGATGCGCTTCTACGCCGATGTCGCCGCCGAGGGGTCCTACCTGGGTGCGGTCCTCGACGACGCGTCCGGACCGATCGCGGCCATCGGCCGGGTCAATCTTCCGCTCGGGCCGGTGGCCGTCTTCGGGGCCAGCAACTTCCCGTTCGCGTTCAGCGTGTTCGGCAACGACACTGCCTCGGCCATCGCTGCCGGCTGCTCGGTCGTCATCAAGGCGCATCCGGCCCATCCGGTCACGAGTCAGCGCACGTTCGAGGTCGTTCACGCCGCGATGGTCGCGGCCGGCGCGCCGGCGGGCATCGCCTCCCTCGTCTTCGGCTACGAGACGGGCATCGCCCTGGTGCAGCACCCGGACATCGCCGCCGTGGCGTTCACGGGTTCGCAGGCCGGCGGGCTGAGCCTGTGGCGGCTGGCGAACGAGCGCGATGTCGTCATCCCGGTTTACGCCGAGATGGGCACGATCAATCCCGCGGTCGTCACGCCAGCCGCCGCCGCAGACATCGACTCCATCGCCCGCGGCTTCGTGGGCTCCTTCACGTTGGGCAGCGGTCAGTTCTGCACCAAGCCGGGACTGCTGCTCGCGCCTCGCGGGGCCGACGCCGCCGGGGCGGTGGCGGCCGCGCTGCGCGACGCAGCTCCCGACCCCGTGATGCTGACCCGGGGGATCGCCGACGCGGCTTCCGCCGGAGTGACCCAGCTGCAGGAATCCGGAGCCACCCTGCTCGTGGAGTCTGCCGCGAGTGCCGAGGGCTGGGCGAGTCCGGCTGTCGTGCTGTCGGCCCCCATCGATCTGCTGCACCGCGGAAGCCGGGTGCTCGAGGAGTGCTTCGGTCCGGTGGCCGTGGTCGTGGAGTACGAGCAGATCGACGAGGCCGTTCAGGCGATCGACTCGCTCCAGGGCGCCCTGGCAGCCAGCGTCATGGCGGCCGCCGACGGTGATCCGGACGCCGCGTTGCTGATCCGGCGTCTGGAGCGCAAGGTGGGGCGCGTGATCGTCAACGACTGGCCCACCGGAGTCGCCTTCACCTGGGCCCAGCAGCACGGGGGCCCCTGGCCCGCGACGTCCACCCCGTCGAGCACCTCGGTCGGGGCGGCGGCGCTGGACCGGTTCGTCCGCCCGGTCGCCTACCAGGGTCTGGGCGACGCCCTGCTGCCCGAAGCGCTCAGGGCCGACAACCCGTGGCGGATCCCGCGTCGCGTGTCCGGAGTGCTCGGACCGGACGAGTCGGCGTGACGGGCATGCTCGAGGGCATCGTCGTGGCGGACTTCAGTCGGGTGCTGGCCGGACCGCTGGCGACGACGGCCCTGGCCGACCTCGGGGCCACGGTGGTCAAGGTCGAACGGCCGGGCGCCGGTGACGACACGCGGCACTGGGGGCCGCCGTGGACCGCGACGACCAGCGCGTACTTCGACTGTGCCAACCGGTCCAAGGAGAGCGTCGAGCTGGATCTGGACGACCCGGACGATCACGCCATGGCGGTGCGCATGATCCAGGGCGCAGATGTCGTGGTCGAGAACTTCCGTCCGGGCACCATGGAGGTCAAGGGACTCGGCTACAGCACCATGGCTGAGAAAAACCCCGGCGTCGTCTACTGCTCGATCAGCGGATTCGGCACGGATCTGGGGGCCGCGCTGCCCGGGTACGACTTCCTGGTCCAGGCCGTGGGCGGGCTGATGAGCATCACCGGGTCCGACGACGGCGAGCCCACCAAGGTGGGCGTCGCGCTGGTGGACGTCTTGACCTCGAAGGACG
>JBBSKV010000071.1:0-7432 GCA_038255955.1 Propionibacteriales bacterium | reverse complement strand
GGTAGTCGCCGATGGGCGCCGCGAGCGGGATCAGCGCCGTGCTGCCGGTGACGGAGCCGACAAGGTCGACCCTCGGCGAGGTGAGATCCACGGCATCGGGCGCGACCCCCTCGATCGTGACGCTCACGCCGCGCTCGTCGACGCTGATGTCCGTGACCACGACGGGGCCGCGGTCTGGCTCCTCGTGGTCGCCGCGGTGCACCCGCCACGGCCCGGACGCGTCGAGCACCCATCTCCCGGCTGCCTGGGCGAGTGCGGCCGAGGACTCGGCATCGCGGTGCTGGACGACGACGGTGTCGGTGCGGTCCTGGTGCTCGACCATGACCTCGAGGCGCAGGGGTCCGCGGTAATTCGGCCACGGGCCGGTGACGTGCCACAGCGCATGCTCGTTGCTCTCGCGCACGGCCCGCAGGTGATGTCCCACCGTCTCCGCCGACCGCCTGACGTCCAGATCGGCCACCGCTTCACCTGCGGCATCGACCCATCGGAAGGAGGCGGTCGCCGGATCAGGGCCGTCGAGATGGCGCAGATAGGCCCAGACCACCAGGTCGACTCCCGTGGCCTCGAGGCGGGAGCGCAGCACGATGGCGTCGGCCACGACCTGTCGGTCCGACAGCACGAAGGTGGCGGGGTCGATGAGGTCGTCACCCCAGAACGGCAGGTGAACCGACGGGCCGGCCGGTTCGAGCGCCGCCTCGTGCGCACTGAGATCGAGTCCGTCGTGGTTGAGGAAGTGGTGCAGGTCGTCGATCCGACCTTGGGCGATCAGCGTGAAGGCCACGCGCATCTCCGCTGGCGCCTCGGCCTGCAGATCATCCCGCTCGACCTCGGCCAGCAGCCGCGGCAGCCGCTCGAACAGGGCCTCCGCGTAGGCCGGATCGGCCACGCGGGGCAGGGCCCGGACGTAGTGCGGCATGTCGTTGCTCAGCACCTGCCGGGCCCGCTCCCGCCGCGCACCGGGGACGGCGTCCAGGATCTCCAGGCTGAGGTCTATGGCGTCCATGAACCCGTGCATCGAGAACCCGCTGAACTCACGAGTGATCGACTGCGCCCGGTGCCGCTAGACGTACGTGGGCTCGGGCACGACGTCGACCCCCCGGGCCGCCACGTGGGCGGACGCGGTGACGTCCTGGTCCTCGTAGAGCATGCCCTCGGTGAAGCTCAGACCTGCGCCGTCCCAGAATGATCGGCGGTAGACCTTGGACCATGCTGTGGCGTGCACCAGGAGGTCGGGGTCGGTCGCGATCGTGACGCCGCGCCGCGGGCGCGCGTAGAGGTCGCCGATCCACCGCGGGGTCTGGCGCTCCCGTCCGCGCAGTCGCTCGTACGGCAGGATCGCGAAGTCCGAGCCGGATCGCTGCAGCGAACGGATCGCGGCCTGGTACCCGCCGGGGTGCACGAGGTCGTCGGAGTCGACGAAGGTCACGAAGTCACCGGTGGCGTGCTCGATGCCGGTGTTGCGGGCCGCGCTCAGGCCGCCGTTCTCGCGCCGCACGACGGTGACGCGCCGATCGTGGCGTGCGTGCTCCTGCGCGATGGCCAGACTGCCGTCGGGCGAGCCGTCGTCGACCACGACGATCTGCACCCGATGGTGATACTGGCGACGCAGCGACCACAGACACTGATCGAGGTACTGCTCCACGTTGTAGACCGGGACCACGATGCTGAGCGTCGGACCGAACCAGCGCGTCCGGCGCCACCGACCCACGGCCGCGCGCGCACGCCGCGCCGTTCCCCGGGCCTGCGAACGCATCGCATGTCCTTTCCTTCGGTCCCTCATCCGTAGGATGAGCCGGTGCATCCGACCGGCCTGCCAGACGGCGCCTACTTCTCGGTGATCGGGAACGTACGTCTCGAGGCCGGCGGCCAGACGCGGTTGGCACTCCTGCGGCACCGGTTGTTCACGCTCCACGCGGGCGTCAGCCTACCGATCCTCACGTACAACCCGGTGCCGTCGTACCGGCCGATCCGCAGCCAGCTGCTCGCCGAGGGCCAGCTGCTGCCGGTCAGCGAGCTGCGGAACCTGCACGAGGAGCTGCGCACGTGGCCCACCGACGCGGTCGGTGAACCCCTCGAACCGCTGAGCGACGGGGAGCTGGTGGAGGCGGACGTCGACACCGGATACCGCTGGCGCGAGCGCCGGACCACCGGCCCCGACACCGAGGTCTGGGACTACCTGCGCCCTGACGGCACCCGGTACCTGCGCACCCCACCCACCGACGTCGACGGCAACGTCCACCTGTGCGGGTCCGATGGCGTGCCGGTCCTGCGCTGGCCGGGTCTCGGCGGGCTGTGGCGGTGGTGGACCCTGCAGGTCGCGCCGGACGACGGCCCGGTCTTCCTGATCAGCGACAGCCGCTTCATCGCCACCGAGCTCGGCCAGATCGAGGATCCGCGGGTGCACCTGATGCACCAGATGCACAACCCGCACCTGACCGGCGACCGCCGCTGGAACTCACCGGTCAGCGCCACCTACCGCCCGTCGATGACCCACCTGGCCGATCTGGACGGCCTGCTCAGCCTGACCGATCGCCAACGTGAGGACATCGCCCGGCGCTACGGCGCGACGACCAACCTGTTCGTCGTGCCCAATCCGGTGGAGCCGCCGGCCGAGCCCGAGCCGGTGCCCGAGCGCCGGCCGCACGCCGTCGCGATGATCGCCCGGCTCGACGGGCAAAAACGCATCGACCGGGCGATCGAGGCCTTCACCCGGGTGCGCCGCGACCTGTCGAGCGCCACCCTCGACATCTATGGCGACGGCCCGCTGCGCGCGGATCTGCAGCGCCAGATCGACGCGACCGGTCTGACCGACGCCATCACGCTGCACGGCCACGACCCCCGAGCTCGCGAGGCGCTGTGGTCGGCATCAGTGTTCTGGCTGACCAGCCAGTTCGAGGGTTATCCGCTGTCGACCCTCGAGGCGATGAGCCACGGGTGTCCCGTGGTGAGCATGGACATGCCGTACGGACCACGCGAGCAGATCACCGACGGTGTGGACGGTCTGCTGATCGGGTTCGGCGACGTCGAGCAGATGGCCGAACGCACCGTCGGCCTGCTGAGCGACCCCACGAGGGTCGAGGCCATGGGTGCGGCAGCACGCGAGACCGCAGCGTCGCACGGCCACAGCCGATTCCTCGACGACTGGCGTGCGGTGCTGGAGAGCGTCGTCGAGCGCACGGCGACCCGACGCACGGTCACCGACGCCACGTGGCGCCTCGACACGATCGCCAAGCGCTCTCGGGTCCGGTGGTCCGGCACCCTCACGATCCACACGCCGACACCGGAGCACCTCGACGAGGTGCGACTCGTCGCCCAGGCGTGGTCGCCCGACCACGCCGACCTGGTCGAGGTGCCGATGACCGTCAGCAGGGACGGCAACGAGTTCGCCGTCCACGGCTCGCTGGACCGCGCGGCACTCGCCGCGCTGGTGCCGGGAGCCACCCACCTCGAGCTGCGGGTGGGCTACGTGTGGGCGCAGCAGGCCGGCTTCGCGCCCCTCACCGAGAATCCGCTGCCGGTGCGCCACGGCCTGTTCGGCTGAGCCTGTTCGGCTGAGCCCGATCAGGCGGGAACAGGCTCCCGGACCCGCTGCTGCCGCTGCTGTCGTTGCAGACGCCGGCGGGACGTCGACGGGATCAGCAGGCCGGCGAGCGCGGCCACGAGCATCATCGCGGCGAGCAGCACGAAGCCGTTGGTGTAGCCAGATTCCGCGGGCAGGCCACCCGCGCCAGTGCGCGAGGTCACGATCGTCGACATGACCGCCGAACCGATGGAGCCGCCGATCGTGCGGATGTTCGCGTTCATGCCACTCGCGACGCCGGTCTGCTCGGGCGGCACGGCCGCGACGATGAGCGGACCGAGGCAGGCGAAGGACAGCCCGATGCCGAAACCGGTGATGGCGTTGGCCACCACCAGCTGGGCGTAGGAGTCGTGGAACTGCACCAAGGCGGTCAGACCGGTGGCCGTGAGCAGGCAGCCGGCGACCACGACGCGCTTGGCACCGAAGCGGACGGCGAACGGCGCCGCGATCAGACCACAGATGAAGTTGGCGATCGCGATCGGCAGCATGAGCAGCCCCGACACGGTCACCGAGGCGCCCAGGCCGTAGCCCGTGGACTGCGGGGTCTGCAGCAGCTGCGGCAGGAAGGCGAAGGATGCGTACATGCCGAAGCCGACCAGCAGGGCGACCAGGTTGGTGGTCCACACCCCACGCAGCCGCATCATCTTCATGTCGATCAGGGGAACGTCGATGCGTTGCTCCACGGTGATCCACAGCGCGCAGAGCACCAGAGCGGCGGTGACCAGCCCGATGACGCTGGGCGACGTCCAGCCCCACTTCGGCGCCTGGCTCAGTCCGAGCAGCAGCGCGACCAACCAACCGGCCAGCAGCAGCGCCGGCAGGACAGGGACCCGGCCGGGAGTCCGGACCGGCGACTCGGGCACGAACCGCCACGCAGCCACGGCCGCCATCGCGGTGATGATGGCCGGGAGCCAGAACAGCCACGCGTAGCCGAAGGCCTCGACGATCGGGCCGGCGATCACGATCCCGGTGCCGAAGCCGACCGCGAGCAGCGAGGACACGAAGCTGACCGCACTCGGGATGCGGTGCTCGGGGAACTCGTCGCGGATGATGCCGAAGGCGATCGGCAGCACGCCGCCGCCCACGCCCATCACGACACGGGCGGCGATCAGCACCCCGATGCTCGGGGCCACGGCCGCGATCAGCGATCCGATCGACAGGCAGGTCAGCGAGAAGACCAGCAGGCGGCCCTTGCCGTGGGCGTCGCCGAGCCGACCGATGATCGGGGTGAAGACCGAGGCGGACAGCAGGTAGGCGGTCAGCACCCAGGTGACCGTCGACTGGCTGGTGTCGTACTCGGTCTCGATCGTCGACAGGACGGGCACCGTCATCGACTGCATCAGGGAGAACGACGCCACCGCGACAGCGAGGATGGCGTAGGTGAGCAGGTAGTGGCTTCGGCGAACCTCAGGTGCGTGGGTCGTCGTCGAGGCTCGTTGCATGATGCAATCAGTCTACGGGCGATTCCGGACCGTCCAACATGCCGTTGCTCACACCACGGGCTCAGACCACGGGGCTGGGATCCTCCCCGTGGCGAAGCTCTTGGACCCCGACGACCGCGAGGGCGATGAACACCGGCCACAGGGCGATGCGCTCAGTGATGCCGATGGCCTGGTCGAAGCCGATGAAGGCTCCCGCGGCGGCGCCACACACCAGGCCGGTGGCGATCAGCGCCAGCCCGGTCCCGGGCCGGCGTGGACGCAGCAGCAGGCCGAGCACGACCAGAGCGATGGGCTGCGCGACGAACAGCGGGCTCGCTGCCAGGAAGTGACCCGTGGGGTGCACGTCGAGCGGCGTCAGTCCGGTGGCGATCGAGCTCAGGCCCGACACGACCAGCAGCGCGGTCAAGGCGACAGCGAGCGGACCTCGCCCGAACCGGCCGAACAGCAGGACCGCGCCCAGCGCCATCAGCGCACCGAACACCACGAACGAACCGTTCAGCAGGTCGTGAGCCGGCGAGCACACCGGCACGGGTGCGCCGAAGCGTTCGATCGACGTGCACTCGGCAGCGCCGAGATCGCTGATCGTGTTGTCGACGAAGCTGTACGGCGCAGTGCTCCACACGGCGACAGCGACCTCGGCCACGAAGTAGGCCGGCCGGACGACCCACATCAGCGCGCCGAGCCGGTGTCGGGTGGTCACGGCGTCAGGCATCCCGTGAGCGTGCCACACGTCGGTCAGGCACGCCGACCTAGGATCGGGCCATGCCACGGCCCCCGCGCGCCCTGCTCGTGGGGAGCGCCCTCTACCTGTCGGTGCTGGCCGTCATCGCGATGTGGCCCACCCACGTCGACAGCGGCATCGACGTCGTCAACACCACAGCCGTCGGCCGGTGGCTGCTCGCGCAGAACCTGACCCCCGGCGAGGCGTACGACCTGATCCAGTTCTCGGCCAACGTCCTGCTCTACCTGCCGCTCGGCGCCCTCGCGATGCTGGCCGCGACGCGGACCCGCTGGTGGCACGCGGTCGTCCTCGCTCTCGCGGTCTCGACGATCTTCGAGCTGCTGCAGGCAGTCCTCCGACCCGGGCGCACCGCCGACCCCAGCGACGTCATCGCCAACACGCTCGGCGCGGCCGTGGGTGCCGCGATGGTCGTGGCGGTTCGGGTCGTGCTGGGTCGGCGTTCCGGGGCGCACCGGGCTTGAGGCTGGTCCTGCCGGTCGCCAGGGAGGCCGCCTGCGGCCGACCGTGAGCGCAGCGAGGCGAGCGAGGCTGGACGCTCGGGCGCGTGGTGGCCCCTCGTTGTAGGGCTTGGCAGCGGAGCGAGCTCCTCTGCGGGAACCTTGTCGAACACCAACGCGGGTGGCCCTGTGGGCCACCTCTGCGTTGGTTCCTTGCGTGGCGGCGGAGATGGCGGGATTTGAACCCGCGAGAGGTTTAAACCTCAACCCGCTTAGCAGGCGGGCGCACTAGGCCACTATGCGACATCTCCTTGCTGCCCACCGAAGCAGGCAACCTCATCAGGATACCGAGCGCACCACCCAGACGACGAATCGGGGACCAACGAGCGCTCCGCGCCGTGCTTCAGTCCAGCTCGAAACGCCGATACCCGTGCGCTGTGTTGAGCCGGTCGTACACGTCGCGCAGCAGCTCAGGGCCCCGCTCGCCGGCGTAGACGAGCGGAAATGCCAGCACCGACTCGCCTCGGTCGAGAAACATCCGTTGCGCGTCCGAGGAGACGTTCTCGACGTCGGTCCACGCGACCGCCACCGGTCGGATCGTCAGATCACCGCCGAGCGTGACGCCCTCGGCGTCCGTGCGCGCCACGACGGGTGGACGCACCCACAGCAGGATCGCCCGCCCGAACAGCACGAGCGCGAGCAGCCCGGCGAGCAGCTGCACCCACGGCGCCGACACCACCGTGGTCAGCGACAACGCCGCAGCGGCCACCAGCAAGTTGATGCCGATGCCCTGCAGCACGAAACGTCGGTCCAGCCTGTAGATCATCAAGCAGAGGGGGCGGGATTTGAACCCGCGACTGACATTTCTGCCAGTGACCGCTTTCAAGGCGGTTCCGTTCGGCCGCTCCGGCACCCCTCCTCGCCCCCGAGGGGACAGCGCCATTGTTCCATTCCCGGGCGAGTCCTACTTCAGGGGTGCGAACCGGCCCGGTTCCACCCGCTTCACCGGTTCGAACTGACGAGCGGCCCGCGAAGAGCTGCGTGACATCAGCTGCGACCGAACGAGCAGGCCGAGGAGCAGGCCGAGCACCACCGAGTACAGCGTCGACAAGGCGATGTAGGACGGGAAGGCACCCGGGGTGACCAGCGACGACGTCAGCACCGAGGTGCCGATCACCGCGAACACCAGGATCCACCAGCCCTCACGGCGCTGCGAGCGCACCGACACTCC
>JBBSKV010000070.1:0-7483 GCA_038255955.1 Propionibacteriales bacterium | reverse complement strand
GTCCGTTGATGGTGGGAGACCGGCTGGACACCGACATCGACGGTGCGATCGGCGCCGGCATCGCCAGCCTGGCTGTCCTCACCGGCGTCAGCACCCTGGCCGAGATCTTCGCCGCCGAACCAGGTCACCGGCCCGACTACGTGTCGGCGGATCTGTCCGGTCTCGGCGAGCCGCACCCGACCGTCCAGATCGATGGGGCACAGGCGCGGTGCGGCCCTGCGACGGCTTCGATCGACGCCAGCGGACGCGTCGACGTCGCAGGCGGCGGTCCGCGCGACACCGCCACGCTGCGCGCCGTCGTGGCCCTGGCGTGGACATCGGTCGACACGTCCGGCGGATCGGTGACCCCGGGTGGGACACTGGACCCATGAGCGAGACGCCCGACGACGACGTGCAGGCCGAGGCGCCCGGCGATCCGGTGCTGACCGGCGACGTGACGATCGATGAAGCGCTCGTGCGCCTGGACTCGCTGTCGTCTCGCGACGTCGGCGAGCACCCCGCCGAGTTCGAGCAGATGCATCGCGTCCTGCGTGACTCGTTGAGCGGGAACACCCCTCGTGACGAGGGCCCGCGGACCGACTCATGAGCCGTCGGCTGCGGCTCGACGCCGAGCTCGTGCGTCGTGACCTGGCGCGCTCTCGCGACCATGCAGCCACGCTGATCACCGAAGGTCTGGTGTTCGTGGCCGGTGCCCGCGCCAGCAAGCCCGCCACCGGAGTGACGACCGACCAGGCCATCGTGGTCAAGGCGTCTGCGGAACCCACCTGGGCCTCACGGGGCGCCCACAAGCTGTTGGGCGCCCTCGAGGTCTTCACGCCCTTGGGCCTCACCGTCGAGGGACGCCGCTGCCTCGACGCCGGTGCTTCGACGGGAGGCTTCACCGACGTCCTGCTGCGCCGCGGCGCCCGCGAGGTCGTCGCCGTCGACGTGGGCTACGGCCAGCTGATCTGGGCCCTGCAGAGCGACGAACGGGTGCACGTCCTGGATCGCACCAACGTTCGACACCTCGAGGTCGACGACATCGGCGGCCCCGTCGAGCTGGTGGTCAGCGATCTGTCATTCATCTCGCTGACGGTGGTCATGGCTGCCCTGACCCGCGTGTGCACCCCCAGCACCAGCGAGGCCGACGCGATCGGCGGCGGCGACATCGTGCTGATGATCAAGCCGCAGTTCGAGGTCGGTCGAGAGCGCTTGGGCAAGAACGGCGTGGTGCGCGATCCCGAGCTGCACGCCGAGGCCGTCCACCGGGTCTGCGAGAGCGCTCACGCGCTCGGCTGGGGGACCCGCGCGCTGGCTCCCAGCCCCCTGCCGGGTCCGGCCGGCAACGTGGAGTACTTCTGCTGGCTGCGCAGCGACGCGCCGGCCCCCGTCCTGTCCGCCGCCCACGACGTCGTCGCGGCCGGACCGTTGCTGACGACCGCGGCCGCCGACGCCGCACGAGAGCGAGAACGCGCATGAGATCTGTCCTGGTGCTGGTGCACTCCACCCGCCGCGAGGCGGCGCGGGTCGCCGTCGACTTCGCCTGCGCCGTGCAGGCCGAAGACATCGAGATCTGTGTCCTCGACACGGACGCTGCGGTGCTGAAGGAGGCTGGCCTCGAGCAGATGCGCGTGGTCGTCCAGGCTCCGCCGGAGTGCGAGCTCGCCGTGGTGTTCGGCGGCGACGGCACCATCCTGCGTGCCGCCGAGTCGTGTCGCGGCACCGAGATCCCGGTGCTGGGCGTCAACCTCGGCCACGTCGGATTCCTCGCCGAAGCCGACGCGGAGGATCTCGGCCACGTGGTGCGCGGCGTCATCGACCGCACCTACTCGGTCGAGGAGCGGCTCACGGTCGACGTCTCGGTCACGGTGCGCGGCGAGGTCGTCGCCACGAACTGGGCGCTGAACGAGGCATCGGTGGAGAAGGCAGCACGTGAGCGCATGCTCGAGCTCGTCGTCGAGATCGACGACCGCCCGGTCTCTCGTTGGGGGTGCGATGGCGTCGTGTGCGCCACTCCCACGGGCTCGACGGCCTACAACTTCAGCGCTGGCGGTCCCATCGTGTGGCCCGAGGTCGCTGCGCTGCTGATCGTGCCCATCAGCGCGCACGCCCTGTTCGCCCGACCCATGGTGGTGTCGCCGGATTCCACCATGGCGATCGAAGTCGTCTCCGAGCAGTCCTCCGGAGTGTTGTGGTGCGATGGTCGACGGGCCGCCGATCTGCCCCTGGGCGCTCGCGTCGAGGTCGTCAAGGGTGCGTCGCCGGTGCGGTTGGCCCGCCTGGGCAACAGCCCGTTCGCCGATCGGCTGGTGCGCAAGTTCGACCTGCCGGTGGCGGGCTGGCGGGGCGCGGCCGGTGGCAGGAACGACGCCCGCTGATGTGGCAGCACCTGCAGCTGACGTCGTTGGGCGTCATCGACTCCGCCGAGCTGGAGCTCAGCGCCGGCTTCAGCGTCATCACCGGTGAGACCGGCGCCGGCAAGACCATGGTGGTCACGGCGCTCGGACTGCTGCGGGGCGACCGGGCCGATCTGGGTCTGGTGCGGCGCGGAGCCGACCAGGCGCGGGTGGAGGCGAGCATCTCGTTGCCCGCTGGCTCCGCGGCCGCCCGCTCGGTCGACGAGGCCGGCGGCCGGGTCGACGACGGAGTCGTGGTCATCGGCCGCGTGCTGTCGGCCCAAGGTCGGTCCCGGGCGGTGGCCGGGGGAGCGACGGTCCCCGCGGCGCTGCTCGCCGAGGTCACCGACGAGCTGGTCGCGGTGCACGGCCAGTCAGACCAGCACCGACTGCTGCGCCCGGCCGAGCAACGGGCGGCCCTCGACCGCTTCGCGGGCGCCGACCTCGCCGCCGCGCTTGCCGACTACCTGCCGGTCCACTCGCGTTGGCGCGAGGTGCAGCGCCGGCTGCACGAGCTGCGCACCCACGCGCAGGAGCGGGCTCGCGAGCTCGACGTCCTGCAGTACGGCGTCGAGGAGATCAACGCCGTCGAGCCGCTCGCCGGTGAGGATGCCTCCCTGCTGGCCGACGAGGGACGTCTGGCCCACGCCGAGTCCCTGGCAGGAGCAGCCGAGTCAGCGCATGCCGCCCTGGCGGCGGAGACTGACGGCGACGCCGGATCGGCCCGCGACCGGGTGGCCGCGGCCGTCTCGACCCTGCGCGACGTCACGGGGCACGATCCGGAGCTGGACGCTCTCGCCGTGCGCACCAGCGAGGTGGTCATCCTGCTGGACGAAGTCGCCTCCGAGCTGTCCGCCTACGCCTCATCGGTCGATCTGGATCCCGAGCGGCTCGCCGCGGTGCAGGGTCGCCGCGCCCAGCTGTCAGCACTGCAGCGCAAGTACGGGCCCTCGCTCGAGGAGGTCATCGCCTGGGCGGACCAGAGCCAGACCCGGCTCGCCGAGCTGGATGGCGACGACACCCGCATCGACGAGCTCGCGGCGGAGCAGGCCGCCCTCGAGCCGCAGGTCCTCGAGCTGGCCGGGCGACTGACCGAGCTGCGCCTCGACGCAGCCGGCCGCCTGTCCGGACTGGTCGATGCCGAGCTCGCCCAGCTGTCGATGCCGTCGGCGCACCTCGAGGCGTTGGTCACCACGCTGGTTGACGGCACTCCCGGACCGCACGGTCTCGACGACGTCGAGCTGGTGTTCTCGGCCAACAGCGGCTCCGGCCTGCGTCCACTGAACAAGGGGGCCAGCGGCGGAGAGCTGTCCCGGCTGATGCTGGCGCTCGAGGTGGTCCTCGCCGACCGGTCCACGGTCCCGACCCTGGTGTTCGACGAGGTCGACGCCGGCATCGGCGGCCGCGCGGCCGTCGAGGTCGGCCGACGGCTGGCGCGCCTGGCCGAGCACGCCCAGGTCATCGCGGTCACCCACCTGCCGCAGGTGGCCGCCTTCGCCGATCACCACTTCGTGGTCGACAAGAACGACGACGGTGCCGTCACGCGCAGCTCGGTGGTGCTGCTGGATGACACCGACCGGGTCGACGAGCTGGCTCGCATGCTGGCCGGGCAGGACGATTCGGCCAGCGCCCAGGCCCACGCCCGCGAGCTGCTCGAGCTCGCCGGGCAGTCCTCGTGATCCCCCGATCGGTGATTTCTCGCTGAGACTGACCATTGCCGGGCGACACGCCGCGTCGCCTGGCTCAGAAGAACCGGCCAGCATGGACCATGGATGACGATGGTCAGACTTCGTAGATCCGCGCCGACGCCGGCGCCGCCCCCCGGCACGCATGTCGGTCCCGTGCGATTCGTCCGCCAGGACGCCGACCTGGCCACCTTGCGACCCGGGGACGTCGCCCTGGTCGAGATGCCCGACATCGATGCGCGGCGAGCCCGCGCGTTGATCGACAGCCGGGTGAAGGTCGTGCTCAACACGGCCGCATCGGCCAGCGGACGCATCGCGAACCGCGGGCCGAGCCAGCTGTCGACCGCGGGCATCGACCTGATCGATGTGCCAGACCAGGCGATCTGGTCGCTGCTGCGCAACGGCGACATCGTCGAGATCGAGGACGGCCAGGTCCGCCGCGACGGCACCTTCGTGATCGCCGGCGTTCCCATCGGCTCCGACGAGAGCCGCGACCTGCTCGCGGAGGCCGAGTCCGGCCTGGCCACCCGTCTGGACAGCCTCGCGGCCAACGCCACCGACCACATCCAGCGCGAGCAGGCGATGCTGCTCGACGGCGCCCGGGTGCCGCACCTGCGCACCAGCCTGCTGCGCCGTCCCACCGTCGTGGTGTCCGCCGGCTACGACGCCGTCGAGGACCTCGCCCAGCTCAAGCGCTTCATCGCCGGCAACGACCCCGTCCTGATCGGCGCCGGTCCCGGCGCCGACGTGCTGCTGCGGGCGGGACACACCCCACACGTCGTGGTCGGCGCGCTGGAGAACCTGTCGGACGAGGCGATCAAGTCAAGCGGCGAGGTCGTGGTCACCACCGCGTCGGGCCGAATCGCCGGACCCGAGCGACTGGAGCGGCACGGCAAGGAGATCATCACCTTCGTCTCCACCGGGTCCGACGACGATCTGTCCATCCTGCTCGCCGACACCAATCAGGCCGGCGTCATCGTGCACGTGGGCGCACCGCCGACCCTCGCCGAATTCCTCGAACGCCCGCCGAGCGACGTGGCGCGGATGTTCGTGGCCCGGCTGCGCGCCGGCAGCAAGCTCGTCGACGCCAAGTCGGTCAACCAGCTGGCCAGCCGACCCATGTCGTGGTGGCCGCTGGTGCTGCTCCTCCTCGCCGGCGCCCTCGCGGTCGCCGTCGCCATCACCGTGACCCCCGCCGGACAGGACTGGTTCGACAGTCTCGGCTCCTGGATCGAAGGACTGTACCCGTGATCAACTTCCGCTACCACGTCGTCTCACTGGCCGCGGCGCTGCTCGCCCTCGCGGTGGGCGTCGTCCTCGGCGCAGGCTTTCTGGACTCGCCGTCCGGTGAGACCACCGACAGCAATGGAGAACCGGTCGCCGCGACGGATCCTGCGCTCGTCTCGTTCGAGTCCGGCTATGCGGGACGCACCGCGCCTGCCCTGCTCAAGGACCAGCTCGACGGTGAGTCGGTGCTGGTCGTCACGACTCCCGGCGCCAACGCCGCCGACATCAAGGGCGTCTCGGCCTCGATGGACGAGGCAGGCGCCGACGTCGTCGGTCAGGTGGGCCTGACGACCAAGCTGCTGGATCCGGGCGGGCGCCAGTTCGCCGAGGGTGTCGCGCAGCAGGTGGGCGAGGACGTGCCCGGCGTCTCGACCGAGGGCGACAGCTACGCCCGAATCGGTGCGGTCGTCGCCCGAGGCCTGGTCGCCGGCAAGACGTCGGACCTGGACGATGCCGCGCTGTCCTTGCGTACCGCCTTCGTCGAGGGCGATCTGTTGACGCTGGACAAGGAACCGGACCAGCGCGCGTCGCTGGTCGTCATCGTGTCGGGTCCGCGCACCTCGACGTCGCAGGACCAGGGCGTCAGCATCGCCGGCATCGCCGCTGCCATGGACGCGTCCAGCAAGGGCGTGGTGGTGGCGGGACCGTCGTCGTCGTCGGAGTCCGGCGGCACCATCGCCGCCCTGCGTGACGACGACCAGACCGGCACCCTGTCGACCGTCGATGTCGTGAACACGCCCGCCGGTCGGGTCATGGTGGCCCTGGCGCTGGCCGTCGAGGCCAAGGGCGAGTCCGGCCAGTGGGGCACCTCGCGCAGCGCTGACGGTGCGGTGCCGACCGCCTGATCAGACGGCTGCACCGCGCTCGACCCGGTGTGTCGTTCTCACCCGGGCACGACACACGGTAGGCTGGAATCCCGTGGGGGACCGAACCTCATTTGAGTTGCCGAGAGCCACGTCGGCCTTCGACCACGGGAGTCACCTTGTCAGGTAGCGCAGTCACCAAGCACGTCTTCGTCACCGGCGGGGTCGCGTCCTCGCTCGGCAAGGGGCTGACGGCTTCCAGCCTCGGACGACTGCTGAAGTCGCGCGGCCTGCGCGTCACGATGCAGAAGCTCGACCCCTATCTGAACGTCGACCCCGGGACGATGAACCCGTTCCAGCACGGCGAGGTCTTCGTCACCAACGACGGCGCCGAGACCGACCTGGACATCGGCCACTACGAGCGCTTCCTCGATGAGGACCTGGTGGGCCGGGCGAACGTCACGACCGGGCAGGTGTACTCCGAGGTCATCACGCGCGAGCGCCGCGGCGACTACCTCGGCGACACGGTGCAGGTCATTCCGCACATCACCAACGAGATCAAGGACCGCATGCTCTCGATGGGCGGACCGGACATCGACGTGGTGATCCACGAGATCGGCGGCACCGTCGGCGACATCGAGAGCCAGCCGTTCCTGGAGTCGGCTCGCCAGGTGCGCCACCAGATCGGCCGCGGGCACGTGTTCTTCCTGCACGTCTCGCTGGTGCCGTTCATCGGCCCCTCCGGGGAGCTCAAGACCAAGCCCACCCAGCACTCCGTGGCCGCGCTGCGGTCGATCGGCATCCAGCCCGACGCCATCGTGTGTCGCTCGGACCGAGAGATCCCCGAGAGCGTCAAGCGCAAGATCTCGCTGATGTGCGACGTCGAGCCGGAGGCCGTCGTCACGGCCAGCGACGCTCCATCGATCTACGACATCCCCAAGGTGCTGCACCGCGAGGGTCTGGACGCCTATGTCGTCCGTCGCCTCGACCTGCCGTTCCGTGACGTCGACTGGACCCAATGGGACGCCCTGCTGCGCCGGGTGCACCAACCTCGCGACGAGATCACGATCGGACTGGTGGGCAAGTACGTCGACCTGCCCGATGCGTACCTGTCGGTGGCCGAAGCCCTGCGGGCCGGCGGCTTCGCCCATGACGCGCGCATCAACCTGCGCTGGGTGCCGTCCGATGACTGTGCCACTGAGTCCGGTGCCGCGCAGCAGCTCGGCGACGTCGACGGCATCTGCGTGCCCGGCGGGTTCGGCATCCGCGGGATCGAGGGCAAGCTCGGCGCGCTCACCTACGCCCGTGAGCGCGGCATCCCGGTGCTCGGCCT
>JBBSKV010000069.1:0-7488 GCA_038255955.1 Propionibacteriales bacterium | reverse complement strand
GTCGAAGCCGCGGAACTCGCGCGCCAGGGAGTTGATGCTGAAGGTCTCCCACGACGCGCCGGTGGAGGTGTCGTCTCCGAGGTCGATCAGCAGGCGCGCGCCGGCCCGGTCCGCGACGGCACGGGCCACCGGGTCCATGCCGATGTTGTCGTGGCGGTCGGTGACCACCAGGGCCGTCGTCTCGCCCTCGCCGGGGGTGCGGACGTCGATCGTGGCGGCGTTGACCGCCAGCTGGCCGTAGAACGTGAGCGATTCGCGATACGTCGACAACGCACCCTCGACCAGCGCGCGACTACCCGCCGTCGACGATCCATCGGCGACCTCGAGCGTCTCGAGCACCGCATCGGCCGGAAGGGCCGGGAAGACCGTGCGGATGGGCTGCCACGTGGTGAGGTCGGGCCGCGGGCGATCCGGCGCCCCGACCAGGGCGAGTGCGCCCACGGTGATCAGTGCCGTGGCGGCCGCGCCCAGCTGGCCGCGGCGGCTCGGCCGGCGCAGCTGGGCCGCGATCTCGTCTCGACGCTCGGGTCCGGCAGCGCGCCAGCCGCACAGCACCAGCACCATGGCCAGCACCCCGACTCCGACCCCGCGCAGCACCGCGTCCACGGCGATCGACGTGACGGCCGAGCGGACCGCGGCGATCTCGCCCTCCGGCTGGCTGGCGATGATCGCATCGCGTGCCACCAGCTGCTCCAGGCTGGTGACGTCGGCCTCGCCGAGCCGGATGTTGACCCCCAGGTCGCCCGGCGCGTCCATCGGCACGCGCAGCCGCGGCAGCAGGGGCCCGAAGTCGAGCACGGCGTGACCGCCCACCGTGGGTGACACCACGGAGTCGTGGGCGCCGATGACGACCGCACGTTCGCCGTTGAGGAAGGTCGTCGCCGCCACCGGCGCTGCGATGACCACCCCCAGGAGCACCAGCAGGAGTGCCTTGAGCAGCGTCCTCATGTCAGCTGTCGCTGCCAGCGATCGGTCGTGCCGACCGTGGTGAGCAGCTGGGTGGCGCGGGTCAGCACCACGTACAGGGTGCGCCAACCGGTCTCGGACTCGTCGATGATCTCGTCGGGCTCGACGACGATGACGGCGTCGAACTCCAGGCCCTTGGTGTCGAGGCCGTCGAGGACGCGCAGCCGATCATCGCCAGCACCCAGCAGCAGCGCACTGACGGCGGCCACCCGAGCGCGGGGCGTGACCACCGCGACCGAGCCCTCGACCTGCTCGAGCATCCGGCGCGTCTGCTGCACCAACGAGGTGTCGAGCTCCGAGGCGTCGACCACGCGATGATCCGGCTGCTGCCCCGTGCGCCGAACTGCCTCGGCGAGATCAGCGTTCTCGATCGCGTGGCCCGCGACGCGAGCCGCCAGCTCGTAGATCTCCGCAGAGTTGCGGTAGTTGGTGGAGAGCCGGAACGCATGCTCGGGCTTGCCCTCCAGGGCCGTCGCCCGGGCTGCTGCGGCTTCGCGCGGATGCGGCCACGACGACTGGGCCTGGTCGCCGACGATGGTCCAGCTGGCCCACCGCCCACGACGGCCCACCATGCGCCACTGCATCGGCGAGAGGTCCTGCGCCTCGTCGATCAGGATGTGCGCGAAGCCGTCGTCCTCCGTGCTGGTGCTGGTGCGGAGGCGCTCGTCGCGGTCCTCGCGCTCTCGCCGCTCGAAGCTCATCAGCTGCTTGGGGCCGTCATCGTCCTCGGAATCCGGCACCGGCTCCTCGCCGATCAGGTAGCGCAGCTCGTCGATGAGCGGCACGTCCTCGATGCTCGGGTCGCCGGACTCCCAGGACTCCAGGAGCGCCTGCTTCTCGCGCTCGCTGAAGCCCCCGCCATACCGGTCGACCATCGCGGGCAGGGTGCGCCAGACGCCGACGGCATCGACCACAGGCCACCAGTCCTCGACGAAGTCGACGAACCGGTCGTCGGTGCTCAGCTCGTCGACGAACGCCTCCTCACCCTTCTCGAGGGCACGTTCCCCTGACACCTGACGCCACAACGCGGTGGCGACCGTGGCCGGGACGCGGGCGTAGGCCTGATTGCGCCGCGAGCCGGACAACAGCTGGTGCCGCAACCGATCGAGCCCCGCGGCATCGAGCACCAGGACGTCGTCCTTGTAGAAGAAGCGGAAGTGCACGGGTGCGCCCGGCGCCGGAGCCGCGGCGGCACGGGTGAGCAGCTTGACCATGCGGGACGAGCCCTTGGCCGAGGCGGCGACGGACAGATCGTGCCGCGCCGCACGCAGCCCGTCGACCACCTCCCCCAACGACCGCAGCGTCACACTGGTCTCACCGAGGCTGGGCAGCACCCGCTCGATGTAGTTCATGAAGACCGACGAGGGGCCCACCACCAGGACGCCGCCGGACTCGAAGCGACGTCGATCCGAGTAGAGCAGGTAGGCGGCCCGGTGCAGGGCCACGACCGTCTTGCCCGTGCCGGGACCGCCGCCGATCGTGGTGACGCCACGGATCGGGGCGCGGATCGCCTCGTCCTGCTCTTTTTGAATGGTCGCGACCACTGAGTGCATGGTCGAGTCACGAGCACGACTGAGGCTGGCGAGCAGAGCGCCCTCGCCCACGACGACAAGGTCTGCGGGAGCGTTGTCGGCATCGAGCAGGTCGTCCTCGACGCCCACGACCGTGGCGCCCGCGCAGCGCAGCACGCGCCGGCGCACCACTCCGGCCGGTTCCTGAGCGGTGGCCTGGTAGAACAACGATGCGGCCGGCGCGCGCCAGTCGATCAGCAGGATCTCGCGCTCGGCGTCACGTACTCCGATGCGGCCGATGTACCGCGAGTCGCCGTCGAGCATCGACAGTCGGCCGAACACCAGCCCGTCGTGCGCAGCGTGCAGCGCCGACAACCGGCGTGACGCCTGGTAGACCATGGCGTCCCGCTCGACCAGGCCTCCCTCGTTCCCGACGTGGCCGCGTGCCATGCCCTCCTTCACGAGGGACTTGGCCACCTCGGCGGACGCCTCGAGGCGTTCATGCACCGTGTCGACGTACTCCTGCTCAGCTGCGATCTCCGCGCGCACTTCGCTCTGCGGATTCGATGCACTGTTCTGCGAGCTCACCCCACTCCTTCACCCCGGGCCCCTGGACAACTGCTGGATCGGGGAACTCACCAGTGTAGGCGCCACGCGGGCGCGCCCGGCGCCCGAACCACCACATGGGACAAGTCGCGGTACTCTGACCGCACTTTCTGCCAGCCTCGACGAGCCCCACCATGACTGACGACACGCCTCCCGCCTCCGTGACCTCGCGCACTGCTCCACGCATACTGGAGCGACGACTTCCGAGGTGTGAGGAACACGATTCACCGCACGGACGCGGTGGATCATGCCCCGGATCCACCGCAACGCACGGTCCAGGAGGCACCAGGCATGCAGCCGAACGCCGAGCAGCCTGTGCCCCGGCACCGCAGCGATCAGCCGGTCATCGTGTTCACCTCCGATCCGCCAGATCCGCGCGGCCACCCGGCCGTCCCAGCCGATCACGGCATCGGCTTTCGTTCGAACCGGGAAGTGAGGGCTGAGATGAGTCCTGTCATCTATCGTCCAGCCGGCTCTGGCGACCACGAGCCCGAGCGGCCCGCCCGCGTCTCGATCGCGGGCCCCGGCATCCCGACCGCTGCGTCCTTCGTCGGCGACACCCCCCAGAAGCCCAGCGCCGATCCCACCCCCGTGCTCGATGACGATCTCGACGAGGATCCCGAGATCGACGACGACGAGCTGGCCGGCGAGGCGGCAGACGATCTGGTCGATGGCGGCCCGGGAGACGAGCCCGTCGCCGGCCCCTTCCTCGGGGAGCAGGAGCTGTACGGCGACGACGCGAGCGACGATCTGGCCGACGAGGTCACGCCGCCCGCCCCCGTCGCCCGCCCCACGGGCCAGCGGCGCCCGCCCCTGCAACGGCGACGCCGCCGCTTGCTGGGCTGGGGCTCCGAACCCGCCCACGAGCCCGAGCCGGACATGTCGCAGGAGTCGGAGTCAGATTCAGAGCCCGAAGCTCTGCGCAGCCCCGCTGAGCCGCCGCCGGTCGCTCCGCCCCCATTCGCTGCAGACCAGATCGATGCGGACCCGTTCGATGCAGACCAGGCCGATGCAGACCAGGCTGATGAGCAGACCCACGAGTCCTCCGAGGATCACGAACCCACTGATGACGAGGAGCAGCCGGATCGCGCTCTGACCCGTCCGCGCCGGGTGCGCACGCTGCACATCGCCCCGCCGCCAGTGGGCCCGGCCGACGACGGCCTGATCGAGGACGAGCCGACCGCCGACACCACGGTCGTCGACGACCCACGGTGGCGGCAGGCGGCGCCGCCGCGCTTCGACGGTCCGACGCGTCAGGTCCAGGAGTCCACAGCGACGACGGACGAGGACGCCGCTGCCGTGCGCGACTCGGTCGCGATCAGCGGTCATGTGATCAGCACCCGGGGCCGCGGACTCAGCGGCGTGTCGGTCGTCGTGGTCGACGCCGACGACCAGGTGGTCGGCACGACGATCACCGGTCGGCGCGGTCAGTATCTCCTCGCAGACCTTCCGCCCGGCAGCTACCGACTGGGTGCGCGCGACACGATCGATGGCGACTTCACCGACAGCTGGCACGGCGGCGACGACGCCGCCAGCGCGACCGTGCTGGAGCAGGCCGATGACGGCACCATTCGCGACATCGTCGTCACGCTCACCGGTCGGGTGGCGATCGACGCCGACGTCGATGTCCGCCGCAAGAAGATCCGGGTCGAGGTCGACGTCATCGATCGCACGACCGGGCTTCCCGGCGAGGGATCGGTCACCGTCAGCACCGATCTGTTCAGCACGCGGCTGCCCCTGACCGAGGGTCGCGCGAACATCACGGTGTTCACGCTCCCCGGTGAACGCGACGCCCCTGACAGCAAGAAGGTCCGCCGGCTGCGCATCGAATATCCCGGATCGCGGCACACCGGACCGGCGACCCGCACCATCCGTCTGCGCTGAGCTCTCAGCCCTTGCGGCGGTTGATGAAGGCGAGCATCGCCTCGCGCGCCTCGTCGCTGCCGAACAGATCGGCCGACTGCGCCGCGAGCGCCTCACCAAGCGCATCGATGCGCGCCACGAGGTCGTGGTTGAGCAGCTTCTTGGTCTCCCGCAGGCCCTGCGGGTAGCCCTGGACGAGATCACCGATCGCCGCCGAGACGGCCGCAGCCAGATCAGCGTCCGCGACGACCCGGGTGACCAGACCAGCCGCCATGGCCTCCGACGCGTCGAAGGTCCGTCCGGTGAGGAACAGATCAGCGGCCGCCCGTGAGGAGAAACGTTCCAGCAGCGTGACGCTGATGACCGCCGGAGCCAGGGCCAGCCGCACCTCGGTGAGGGCGAAGGAGACCGACTCTGCGGCGATCACGAGGTCGGCGGCTCCGACGATGCCCAGACCACCGGCTCGGACCGGCCCGGCCAGCTCGACCACCACGGGTCGCGATGACGTCGCGATCTGGCGCTGCAGCGAGATCAGCGTCCGGGCGCCCCGCTCCATGCCTCCGGCCGCCGCTTCGGCCAGATCGGCCCCGGAGCAGAACACCCGACCTGCCGAACGGATCAGCACGACCCTGACGGAATCGTCGGACTCCGCAGCACTCAGGTGGGCGACGAGCTCGGTGACCAGCTGCTGGCTCAGCGCATTGCGGTTGTGCTCGCTGTCGAGCGTGATCGTGGCGACGCCGTCGGCGACGGCCAGGTGCACGAGCTCATTCATGGCGATCCGTTCTGACTCAGTAGGACTTGGGCAGGCCCAGGGAGAACTGGGCGATGAAGTTGAGCACCATCTCCTTGCTGACCGGGGCGATCCGCGACAGCCGCGAGCCGGCCAGCATCTGCACCAGGCCGTACTCGGTGGCCAGTCCGTTGCCGCCGTGGGTCTGGATGGCTCGATCCACGGCGTTGCAGACCGCCTCGCCGGCAGCGTACTTGGCCATGTTGGCGGCCTCGCCGGCTCCCATCGCGTCCCCGGCCGCGTACAGGGCGGCGGCCTTCTGCGTCATGAGGCGGGCCAGCTCGATCTCGATGTAGGACTCCGCCAGCGGGTGCGCGATGGCCTGGTGCCCGCCGATCGGTGTCTTCCAGACCTGTCGTTGCTGGGCGTACTCGGCGGCCTTGGCCAAGGCGAGCCGAGCGGTCCCGAGCGCGAAGGAGGCGCCCATGATGCGCTCCGGATTCAGTCCTGCGAACAGCTGCTCGATGCCGGCGTCCTCGCTGCCGATCAGCGCGTCGTTCGGCACGCGGACGTCGTCGAAGAACAACGTGAACTGCTTCTCCGGCGACACGATGCCCATGTCGATCTCGTGGTGGCTGAATCCGGCGGAGTCGGTGGGCACCAGGAACAGGGCCGGCTTCAGGTTGCCGGTCTTGTGATCGGCGGTGCGCGAGACGACCAGCACGTGACTGGCCTCGTCGACGCCCGAGATGTAGGTCTTGGTGCCGTTCAGCACCCAGTCGTCCCCGTCCCTGGTCGCGGTGGTCGTGATCCGGTGCGAGTTCGATCCGGCGTCCGGCTCGGTGATGGAGAAGGCGAACGTGGAGGTGCCGTCGGCGAGGCCTGGCAGCAGCTCCTGCTTCTGCTCGGCGGTGCCGTACTGGGCGATGATCGTGCCGACGATGGCCGGCGAGACCACCATCAGCAGCAAGGGGCTGCCGGCGGCCGCCAGCTCCTCGCACACGGCGGCGAGGTCGCCGATGTCGCCGCCGCCACCGCCGTACTCCTCGGGCACGGCCACGCCGAGGTAGCCGAGGGCGCCTGCTTCGCTCCAGAGCTCGGTGGTCTTGCGGCCCTCGGCGGCAGCCTTCTCGAAGTAGTCGCGTCCGTACTTGGCGCCGAGTGCAGCCACGGCCTTGCGCAGCTCTTGGCGTTCCTGCGTCTCGATGAAGGTGCTCATGACTGGTGGTCCTCTGCTTGGTGGTCAGCGGTCTCGATGACCGCCAGGATGGCGCCGGACTCGACCTGGGCGCCGGCGACGACGTCCAGCTGTGCGACGACTCCGTCGGTCGGTGCGGTGATGGTGTGCTGCATCTTCATGGCCTCGAGCACGACGACGACGTCGCCCTTCGCGACCTGTTGGCCCTCGGTGACCGCGACCGTGACGACCGCCGCCGGCATGGGGGCCAGCAGCGACCCCTCGGCGACGACGTCGGCCGGGTCGACGAAGGTCGGCACGGGGATGAACGAGAACGATCCGTCTGGCCCGTCCACGTCGACAGCTCCCGGGTGCACGTCGACCGCGAACCGCTCGATGACCCCGTCGTCGTCGAGCACCACGAGGTCCGGGGTCGAGGAGACCACGGTGAGCCCCTCGATCTGCGACTGCACCAGGCGTCCGCGCTCGGAGGAGTACTCGACCTGCCGGTCGGGCTCGTAGGTGCGCACGCGCGGTTGGCTCGGGACGTTGCGGAACGCCGCGGGGATGCGGGTGAGCACCCGCGCCGTGGTCGACGCCGTCTCGGCCTCGGCCAGCGCTGCCGCCAGGGC
>JBBSKV010000068.1:0-7600 GCA_038255955.1 Propionibacteriales bacterium | reverse complement strand
TGGCGACGGTGCGCCTGTGGGTGGCGGCACTTGGCGCCGACGCGTTCCACTGCACCGAGCAAGGGGCCGAGCGTGACGAGTAGCTCGTTGTCCTTGTTCTACGCCGGCCCGGTGATGGCGACCGTGATCGCCGCCGCTCTCGCCGTCGCGGGCTACTCGCACGCCCTCGACGCACGGGATCGCGGACGGTCGGCCCGGTCCGGGTTCGTCGACCCGATTCGCGAGACCGCGCGGCTGATGCGCCAGCGCCCTCGGCGCACCGTGTCGGCCGACCGGTTGCTGTGGCGCACCGCCTCATCGGCCGTCATCCCCCTGGCCATCGCGATCGTCGCCTTCGTCCCCCTCGGGTCGCATGCCCTGGTCGATCATCCGCTGGGCGTGGTGTGGATCAACGCGCTCGACGTCGTCGCGTGGGCCGTCATGTGGTTGCTCGGGTGGGGGGCGAACTCCCTGACCAGCTTGGTCGGCGGCTACCGATTCCTGGCCCTCGCGCTGGGCTACGAGCTCCCGCTCATGTTCGCGCTGACAGCACCCGCGATCGCCGCGGGCAGCCTCGATCTGGCACAGATCAGCGCGGCCCAGCAAGGGTTGTGGTTCGTGGTGTGGGCACCCGTGGCCTTCTTGGCGTACTGCTGGGGCGTCGTCGGCTTCTCCGTCCGGCCCCCCATGGACCCCGGCGCCGGCACCGACATCCAGGGCGGCATCCTGACCGAGCTGGCCGGTGTCGACCGGCTGCTCGTGCTGGCTGGTCGCCACGCCCTGCTGGTCGCCGGCTCCGCGGCCGCGGTCCCCCTGTTCCTCGGCGGCGCTGCCGGACCGCTGCTGCCGGGATGGGCGTGGGTGCTGGTGAAGACCCTCGTCGTCAGCGTGGGGCTGATCACCCTCAGCCGCAGGCTGCCCACGCTGCGTCCCGACAAGCTGCTCGAGTTCGGCTGGGTCGTGGTGCTTCCCCTCGTCATCGTCCAGGATCTGGTCGTCTCGATCATCGCGGTGGCGGTCAGCTGATGGTTCTCCCACCTAGGAAGGTCCGGTCATGAACTTCGTCGTCACCGACGTGGCGTTCTGGTCGTGCGCCGTCATCGCGGTCGTCGCCGGCGCTGTCGTGTTCTACGTGGACTCGATGGCTCGCGCCACCTACGCGTTGGCCGTCTCGTTCGTTGCCGTGGGCGTCGCGCTGCTGCTGATGGGGCAGGCGTACATGGGTGTGATCGTGATCTTGATGATGGTCATGGAGATGGCCGTCATGGCGGTCTACATGGTGATGTTCATGGGCATGAACCCCGCCCTGATGCCGATGAGCATGGTCCACTCCCACCGGTCCTCGATCATCGCGGCGACAGCGACCTTCGTGCTGCTGGGTGCCGGCGCCCTCCTGGTGCCCTGGCCCACTCGTCGGGGAGCCCCCGATCTCGACGTCACCGCATCGCTCGGCGAGGCGCTGATGGAGTCGCACATGCTGGTGATGATCGCCATGAGCCCGGTCATGGTCGCCACCATCGTCGCCGGCGTCGTGCTGTCCACGCATCGCAGCCGATACGACCGTCTGGGCGACGACCTCGATCGCGAGACGGCCGACGAGCCGCAACCCGGAGGAGTTGGCCGATGACCCTGCAGGCTGTTCTCCTGGTGGCCGCCGCGCTCATCGCGGTCGGCGTGTACGGAGCCCTGTCCCAGCAGGTGGTCGTCATGGTGATGATGGGCCTGGAGCTGATGATCAACGGCGTCGTGCTCGCTGCCGCAGGCTCTTGGTGGTTCCTGGCTCCCGACCCCTCCGGGCAGGTGCTGCTGCTGGTCATCATCGCTGCGATGACCGTCGAGATGGCCATGGGATTCGCCGTCGCCACCGTGCTGCACCGCCAGGCCGGACACGACATGACCGACATGGCCGCGGAGCTGAACAGCTGATGCTCGATCTCGTGCTCGTCCTCCTCGTGCTGCTACCTGCCCTGGTGGGCTCTGCGCTGGTGCTCGTGGGTCCGGCAGCAGACCGCGTCGCCGCAGCCGTCGGGATCACGACGACAGCAGCGCTGGCCGTCGCGGCAGTGCTGGTGGCGGTCCCGATCGGCTCAGCGCGTCCCTCGGCGTCCACGCCCTTCATGGCCGGTTCCGATCTCAGCCTGGGGGTGGACGGGCTGGCTGCGGTGGTCCTGCCGACCGTCGCTGTTGTGTCATGGCTGGTCCTGTCGGCCTCCACCGGCACGCCTGCACTGCGCACGGCACGGTTCCACGGGCTGATGCTGCTGTTCGTCGCCGCGGCCCTGATGACGGTGCTCGCCACGACCCTGCCCACTCTGCTGCTGTCCTGGGAGGTGATGGGGGCGACGTCCTTCGCACTGATCGGCTACCACTGGCGTGACGACGTGGCCGTGACGTCGGGCACCACGGCGTTCCTGACCACCCGGGCGGCGGATCTGGGCCTCTACGTCGCAGCGGGAGCCGTGCTGGCCGGGGGCGCCGGCTGGGACCTGTCGGCCCTGGCGCAGACGTCCGCGGGGTGGCGTCACGTCCTCGCGGCGGGACTGCTGGTCGCCGGGCTGGGCAAGGCGGCCCAGCTCCCCTTCTCGTTCTGGCTGTCCCGGGCCATGCACGGCCCCAGTCCGGTGAGCGCCCTGCTGCACTCGGCTGCCATGGTCGCGATGGGTGGATACCTGCTGCTGCGGGTGTCGCCGACGCTCGCCGCGACGGGGTGGGCCGATGACGCCACCGCGTGGGTGGGGGTCAGCACCGCAATCGCACTCGGCGCCGTCGCCCTCGCCCAGAGCGATCTCAAGCAGCTGCTGGCCGCGTCGACAGCTGCCCAGATGGGCTTCGTGGTCCTCGCCGCAGGGGTCGGGGCCACCGCCGCCGGAGCCACCCACATGATCGCCCACGCAGCGGTCAAGGCTGGGCTGTTCCTCGCCGCCGGTCTGTGGTTGGAGGCCCTGGGCACCAAGCGGCTGTCCGCGCTCACGGGGGCGGCGCGCCGATGGCCGGTCGTCGGCGCGTGCGCGGCTGCCGGTCTGCTGTCCCTGGCCGGGCTTCCCCCGCTGGCCCTGTGGGCCACCAAGGACGCCGTGCTCGTGGGCGCTCGCGAGCACTCCCCCCTGCTGTACGTCGCGGGTCTGGCCGCCGCAGCCCTCGCTGCCGGCTACGCCGGCAAGGCCGTGTTCATCCTCCTTCGGCAGGCGCCCGACGGCATCGAGTCCGGGTGGGACGAGGAACGTCGCGGCACCCGCCACGTTCCTCGACGCGCTGTCGCCGCCCTGCTTCCCCTGGCCGCCGGCGCGATCGTGCTCGGTGTCGTGGCCCTGCCCCCGCTTGCTGCACCGTTCTGGGATCTCGTGGCGGGCGCGGCAGAGCCCGAGCTCAGCGTCGTGGAGCTGGTCGTCTCGTCACTGGTGGCCGCCTCCGTGTTCGCGGCAACCATCGCCTCGATCCGCCGGCGACCGGCAGGCGTCGCGGCGGCCTGGCCGGCCGTGCTGGCCGACTGGCTGCACCTGGAATCAGCCACGCACCGAATCGTGGTCGGTCCCACCCTGCGCCTGGCCCGCCGCCTGGCCCGGATCGACGATCTGGTCCTTGATCGCGCGGTGCTGATCGGCGCCCGCAGATCGATGACCATCGCCCACCTGACAGCGCGCGCCGACGACCTGGTCCTCGGTCGCGCCGTGGCGGCGGGCGCCCGCAGATCGATGGGTGTCGCTCGCTCCACGTCGCGCCTCGACGACGTGGTGGTTGACGGCGCGGTGGCCTCCGTCGCCTCGGCTGTCCGCCGGGCGGGCGCCGTGGCACGGCGGCCGCAGACCGGCCAGCTTCACCAGTACTACCTGCAGGCTCTGCTCGTCCTGGGCATGGCCGTCGTCGTCCTCGTCGCCGTGAGGTGAATGTGCTCTCCTTCCTCGTGTTCCTGCCCGTGGCCGCTGCCGCGATCCTGCTGCTGCCGCAGGTCAACGGCCGCACCGCCCGTCTCGCCTTCATCGCCGTCACCGGCCTCGAGGTGGCGCTGGCCGCCACCACCTGGGCGCTCTATGAGACCCCACGGTCCGGGGAGCTGGCCTTCGAGGAGCGGGCCCGGTGGATCCCCGGCGTCGGTTCCAGCTATCACCTCGGCGTCGACGGCCTCTCCCTGCCGCTGGTGGTGATGACCACCATCATCTTCCTGGCGTGCGCGGTGTTCGCCCTGAACGAGTCCGATCGTCCGCGGCTGCAGGCAGCACTGTTCTTGTTCCTCGAGGGCGTGAGCGTGGGATTGTTCGTCTCGGCCGACCTGATCGTGTTCTTCGTGTTCTTCGATCTGTCGATCGTCGCCATGTACTTCGTGATCAGCGGATGGGGGCACGGGGACGCAGCACGATCGGCGTTGAAGTTCTTCCTCTACACGTTCCTCGGATCGCTGGCGCTGCTGATCGGCTTCGTCGGGCTCTATGTCGCCTCGGCGCCGCACACCTTCGACATGGTCGAGCTGGCCCAGAACCCACCCCTGCAGGGGCGCGGTCTGGCCGGCGGACTGGTGCTGGCCGCGGTACTTCTCGGTCTGGCGGTCAAAACGCCGACCTTCCCCTTCCACACCTGGCTGCCGCCGGCCCACAGCGACGCCCCGGCCATCGGCTCGGCCGTGCTCGCCGGCGTGCTGCTGAAGATGGGCACCTACGGATTCGTGCGAATCGCCATGCCGATGCTTCCCGACGCCTGGCGGGCCTGGGCGCCGGTCATCATCGTGATCGGCGTGATCTCGGTCTTCTGGGGCGCTCTGGTCGCGCTCGCCCAGACCGATCTCAAGCGCATGATCGCCTACACCTCGGTGAACCACATGGGCTACGTCGTGATGGCCGTCGGAGCAGCCGGGGTGCTGTCCGACGGCGCGGACGAGGCGCGGGGGGTGGCGGTCACCGGCGCGGTCACCCAGATGGTCAGCCACGGCTTGTTGACGGCGGCGCTGTTCCTCCTGGCCGGCAGCATGTTCGAGCGCACCAAGAGCTATGCGCTCGATGCCTATGGAGGCCTGGCCGGATCGGCCCCGCGCTACGCCACGCTGTTCACCGTCGCAGCCTTCGGATCACTCGGCCTGCCTGCCCTCTCGGGATTCATCGCGGAGTTCCAGATCTTCGCGGGCAGCATCGCCACGGTGCCCGTGACCGCGATCGCCGTGGTGGGCATCCTGATCACGGCCGCACTCTTCCTGCGGGCGATGCAGCAGCTGTTCACCGGTCCGACCAGAAATCTCTCGATCCACTTCCAGGACGTGACCGCTCGCGAGACGGTTCCCGTCGCCCTGCTGCTCGGCCTGTCGGTGCTCATCGGCCTGCTGCCGGGGCCGCTGCTGGAGCTGATCGAACCGGCCGCCGCGACGGTCACCGAGCTCGTGGGGCGCTGACCGGTGGACATGCGTGCGGATCTGCTGACCCTGCTGCCGGAGGGATTGCTCTTCCTCGGCGGCATGGCGTGCTTGGTCGGCGGGTCTTTCACGCGGCGCACCCAGCAGTGGCGCATGCGCTGGCTGGCAGCAGCAGCGGCCGCCGGCTCCCTGGTCGCTGCGCTCGCGGCGTGGTGGACAGGTGGGGACAGCACAGCGTTCTCCGGCACCTTCGAGGCCGACACCTCCACCGCAGCAGCACGCGTCATCGTCACCTCGGCCACCCTCGTCGTGCTGGCGATGGCCGCCGGCGACGTGCGGGATCATCCACGGGAGAGCGAGACCTGCAGCCTCATCCTGTTCAGCGGCGCGGGGACCCTGCTGCTGGCCGGGAGCACCGACCTCGCGCTGCTGATCGTCGCGTTCCTGCTCTCGAGCATCCCGCTGTACGGGCTGGTCGGCATCATCGCGCGGCCCAGGTCGGCCGAGGCCACGCTCAAGACCTACCTGTTCGGCGCCCTGTTCGGCATCGTGCTGATGCTCGGCGTCGTCCTGCTGTACGCCGTGGCCGGTGGCACCGGCTACTCACTCGTGCAGACCCAGCTGCCGGACGCGCCATTCGCGGCCGTCTCCGCCGGCGGGCTGATGGTGCTGTCCGGGTTGTTGTTCAAGGCCGGCGCCGTGCCGGCCCACTTCTGGGTGCCGGACGCCACCGAGGGCGCTTCGATCACCGCGGCCGCGTTCCTGACCACCATCCCGAAGGTGGGTGCGGTGGTGGCGGTGGCTCGACTCGTCACCGTCCTGCCCGGGGACCTGCGATGGGCCACGGTGCTTGGCGTGTTCGCCGTGGCCAGCATGACCGTCGGCAATCTGGCGGCGCTGGCCCAGACCGACGTGCGCCGCCTCCTGGGCTGGTCCACGGTCAGCCAGGTCGGGTACATGCTCGCCGTCGCAGCCGTCGTCGAGCGAACCGATCTCGGAACCCCGACTCTGTTGTTCTTCCTGGGCGGGTACGCGGCCACGAACCTGGCCGCCTTCGCCGTGGTCGCCGCCGAACCGGATCGTCGATCCGTCGACGACTGGGTCGGGATGGCGGCCTCACGGCCCGGCGTGGTCGCTGCGCTCGTCATCGCCCTGCTCGGACTCGTCGGAACACCTCCGACGGCCGTGTTCGTCGGCAAGCTCGCGACCTTCGCAGCGACGTGGGACGCGGGCCTCGCCTGGCTGGCGGTCGCAGTGGCGCTCAACACCGTCGTCAGCCTGTTCTACTACCTGCGCTGGATCCGCGCCGCTCTGCGACCGGCCGCCGAAGGACAGTCAGCCGCGCACGCCGGACCGGCAGGGCTGGCCTACGCGACCAGCGCAACGACCGTCGTGCTGGGCCTGGCCGCCGGACCAGTCTTCTGGGCACTGACGTGAAACGTCTTTTGAGCACTGACGTGAAACGTCTTGTGGGCACTGACGTGAAGCGCCCGCTCCCCTGCTCGACCCCCGACAGACTCAACCCTTTGACAGAATGGGATCACTCCTCATGCAGCCCGCTCGAATGACCGCCGTCGCCATCGCCGTCGCCACGTCCCTCGCCGTCGCCGGCTGCTCGTCGACCGACGACCAGGACGCCGCCGAAGCCACTGCTTCGCCCTTCGGCCACGTGCACGGCATCGGCCTGAACCCCGGCGACGATCGTGTCTACGTGGCCGGCCACAACGGCGTCTTCCGCCTCGAAGACGGGACACCCACCCTGGTGGCCGATCGCGCCCAGGACACGATGGGATTCACGATCGCCGCACCAGATGAGTTCCTCGCGAGCGGGCACCCGGCGATCGCCTCGGACGATCCCAATCCGCTGGGTCTGATCACGTCCAGCGATCGCGCCGACACGTGGTCGGCGCTGTCGCTGGCCGGTCAGGCTGACCTGCACGCCATCGACACCGCCGGCGACACGATCTACGCCTACGGTTCAGCCGGCGAGATCATGGCGAGCAAGGACGGCGGGGAGCAGTGGCGCACGGTCCTTCGCGGGCAGTTCTTCGACATCGCCGCTGATCCGACTCAGCCGGACACGCTGCTGGCCACCACGAGCACCGGCGCGCTGGTGTCGATCGCGCGCGACGAGGAGGCCACCGAGGTGGCGGGGGCACCACTGATGGTCCTGATCGACCGCACGTTGCAAGGCGAGATCGTGGGCGTCGATCCCACCGGCACGGTCCAGGTCAGCGACGATGACGGTGTGAGCTGGCAGAAGAAGGCATCCCTCGGCGCTGCTCC
>JBBSKV010000067.1:0-7625 GCA_038255955.1 Propionibacteriales bacterium | reverse complement strand
GATAGCAGCCTCTGGCGGCGCTCTCACGGGTCAGGGGCAGGCGCAGGCGGGCTTCGTGCTCGGCATCATCGCGCTGGTGCTGATGGTCTTCGTGGTGCTGTTCTACGCCATGGTGCTGTCCATGTCGGTTGGCGGAGTGCCGTACTAGGGAGCGAGCCCGGCGCCGAACGGCAGGTTGCGCACGATCCCGAACACCACCAGCGTCGCGATCGCCACGTAGCCCCAGCGATCGGACAGCACGATCATCGGCCCGTCCTGGCGGCGCCACCGGCGGACGACCCACGCCAGCCACGCCACGGCCAGCAGCGCGACGAGCACCACGGCCAGCAGGTTGCTGGAGACAGCGGCGGCCACGTTGCCGTGCGTGAGGTCGTTGACCGCCCGCAACCCTCCGCATCCGGGGCACGGGATTCCGGTGAGGAGCAGCGACGGGCAGTATCCGTAGCTTCCCGATCCGTGCGGGTCGCGGAACCGCAGCAGCGTGAACAGGCCCGCGCCGACGAGCCCGACCAGCGCAGGATCACGCAGGGACGAGGGCCGGCTCGCGAGCTGGGTGGTCATGGCCGAAGCTGCGGACGACTCATCGCGCGCGGAGCACCACGGAGCTGACGACCTTGTCGTGCAGAGTCTGCTTCTTGTCGTCCCACAGCGGCCACAGCACGTCGATCAGGGCCAGGCAGCCCAGGATGAACCCTGCGACGGTCGCGACGGCCCACCGCCCGAACGCGGTGCCGACCCCGATGGGACCGCCGTGGCTGATCGCCGCGACGCGGATGCCAACAGCCTTCTTGCCGATGCTCTGGCCGGTGCGGCCCTGACGGAACACGCGGTTCCAGATGTCGAAGGCGAGGTACGCCAGGAGGCCAACGCCGGCGACGGCGAGGCCTCCGGGGGAAACCCGGCCGGTGAACTCGTCGGTGACCGGATCGATCTCGACGCTCTGGAACGCGAGGAACAATCCGACGCCCAGGGGAACGAGCAGGATCACGCCGGCGATCAATGAGTCGATCAGCGCGGCGCCGACCCGCGACCACCAGGTGGCGTACTCCGCCGGCGGAGAGTAGGTGGGCGGGTGCTGCTGCCCCGCGGTGTACGGGACGTTCGGGTTCTGGGCCGGGTGCCCACCGACCGGCGGAGGGTTGTAGCCCGGCGGGGGCGCGGCGTATCCCGGTGGGGGCGGCGGCGTGGGTTGCGAGGGAACGGGCTGCTGCGGCTGCTCGCCCGGGTACTGGGGGTACTGCGGTCCGTCGGTCACGGCGCCTCCCTCGGCTCGGTGTCGTCGCTCAGTGGTGGTCGGAGTCCGCGCCCATGCCAGCGGCCGACATGATCAGGCCGATCGGGCCGGCAGCCAGTGCCACGACGCAACCGATGGTGAACCAGAGCCAGTGCGGTTCCGGGATCAGCGCCACTCCGCCGATGGTGACTCCGACGAGGGCGATCAGAACGGCGGTCCAGGCGGCGGGCGATGATCCATGCATGCGCTCAGCCTACTGGGTGGGATCGCGACCTTCGTCGAGCGCCTTCCAGATGTCTGCCTCGGTCTCGGGTGCCGCCGGAGCCGATGATGCGGACGGGGCGTCGTAGCGGCCGCTCATGGTGGGCCACCGACCTGCGAGAGCGGCCACCGTGGCACCCAGCGCCGCGGCGACGGCGAAGGCCGCGATCGCGACGAGGTCCCACGACGCCGTCGATCGGACCACCGATCCGCCACCGGTGAATGCCGGCGATGCGGTCACGGCTTCGTTGATCACCGATTCGAGCGCGTCGCGTCCGTCGACCAGCGCGACGATGGCTCCCACTGACGCCACGACGACCAGCACGCCCACCCCGCGACGCACCCGGCCGCCGGTGGCCAGCACGGCGATGGCTGCCGTCACGACCACCAGCGCCAACGCCGAGGCGAGCGGATAGGCATCAGATCCGGACACCGTCACGACATCACCCGGCAATCCTTCGGCCTGGACCCGGGCCCGTTCCCAGGTGCGACCGAGAGCGACGAAGGCCAGGCCGCCCGCCGCGAGCGTGCCCAGCACCACGGGAACGTACAGCCGGCGAGCGGTCGACGTCACAGCAGCCGGTCCGCGTCGAAGCAGGTGCGCTCCCCCGTGTGGCAGGCCGCCCCGTGCTGGTCGACGATCACCAGCAGCGTGTCGCCGTCACAGTCCAGCCGGACCTCGCGGACGTGCTGGACATTGCCGGATGTCTCGCCCTTGACCCAGTACTCCCCGCGGCTTCGACTCCAGTAGGTTCCCCGTCCCGTGGTGAGCGTGCGATGCAGCGCTTCGTCGTCCATCCAGCCGAGCATCAGCACCTCGCGGGTTGACGCGTCCTGGACGACGGCAGGGACGAGTCCGTCGGCGGTGCGCTTGAGACGCGTGGCGACGGCAGGATCGAGGGAGGCTGGGTCGAAGGAGCTCACGTCGCCAGTCTCCCAGTCGAGCGACTCATGAGGACAACGACGCCTGCGCGACCCAGCTGGCGTGCAGGCGGGAGTAGACGCCGCCGGCGCTGACCAGCTCGGCATGGGTGCCGTCCTCGACCAGCTCACCACCGCCGAACACCAGCACGCGGTCGGCGTTCTCGGCCGTGGACAGCCGGTGCGCGATGGTGACGCTGGTGCGTCCGTCCAGGAGCCGCTCGAGCGCGCGCGTGGCTCGCAGCTCGGTCTGGGGGTCCACCGCGCTGGTGGCCTCGTCGAGCACCAGCAGGTCGGGATCGGCCAGCGCCGATAGGATCAGTGCCACCTGCTGACGCTCGCCGGCCGACAGCGACTCACCACGCTGCCCGACCTGGCTGTCCAGTCCACGGGGCAGGGTCTCGAACCAGTGACGCAGCGCGAGCTCGTCGATGACCGACAGCAAATCAGCGTCGGTGGCCCCGCTGCGCCCGTAGACCAGGTTGTCGCGCAAGGTGGCATCGAACAAGAAGCCCTCCTGCGGCACCATCAGCACGTGCTTGCGCAGCTCGTCGAACGCGACGGTGGAGATGTCGACGCCGCCGAGGCGCACGGCGCCGTCCCGCGGGTCCATCAGGCGGGTCAGCAGCTTGGCGAACGTGGTCTTGCCCGAGCCCGTCTCACCGACGACGGCCACGCGCTGCCGCGCCGGGATGTCGACCACCACGTCGTGCAGCACGTCGGGGCCCTCCGGGTACGCGAACGACACGTGGTCGAAGGTCGCTCCCAGCGCTCCCTCGGGCAGCGGCACGCCTGCCTCGCCGGGATCGATGACATCGGCCGGAGTGTCCACGAGGTCCATCACGCGGCGCCATGACGCGATGGCGTTCTGGGCCTCGGTCAGCACCTGGGTGGCGTTCTGGGTGGGTCCGACGACCAGGCTGACCAGGAAGGCGAAGGCGATGACGGTGCCCATGGACAGGCCGCCGGCCACACCGATGATGACCCCGGCGGCGAGGACGCCCGCGTTGGCCAGGCCCCCGGAGACGCCGGCGGAGGCGAACGTCACCGCGATCAGCTTCTGCGCCTGGGTGTTGGCGTGCAGGTTGTTGCCGATGCCGCTGTCGACCCTGGCCTGGGTCCGGGGCTCGATGGCGTGCGCCTTGACCACGGAAGCGCCGACGACCGGTTCGGCGATGACGGCGAGGAGCTCACCGACGGTGCGCCGCACGGTGTCGTACGCGACGCTCAGCCGGGAGGCGAAGTAGCGCAGGCTGAACACCAGCGGCATGAAGCACAGCCACACCACGAGGGTGAGCTGCCACGAGTAGAACAGCATGACGACGGTGGCGACGACGATCTGGCCGAGGCTGATGACGATCATGATCCCGGTCATCTGCAGGAACAGCGAGACCTGGTCGATGTCGGACGTGACCCGTGCGACCAGCACACCTCGACGCTCGGAGTTCTGGGTCAGCATCGAGAGGTCGTGCACGTGCCGGAACGCAGTAATGCGCAGCTCGGACAATCCATTCTCGCTCGCGACGAACAGGCGGACCCGCATCCAGTAGGCGACGCCTGCCGTGATGAGCACCAGCACCAGGGCGATCAGCACGGCCGGCAGGACATCGGCCAGCGCGATCGTGGTGCCGGCGTCGCCGAGTCCCGAATCGATGGTGCGTTGCACGACGATCGGGATGACCGATCCGCCGATGGTGCTCAGGACGGCGAGCAGCAACGTGAACCGCAGACCATCCTTGACGCCGGGCGACATGGCGAGGCCGCGACGCACGACGGTCAGTCCGGTGGCGCGTGAGGTCTCGACGCCGGGAAGGTCCTGCTGCGCGGCTGCGTCACGGACGCTCATGAGGTCACCTCGCGGGCCTGGTCGTAGGCGTTGACGATGTCGCGGTAGGCCGACGAGCGCCGCACGAGCTCGTGATGGGTGCCCTGCTCGACGACCCGGCCGCGATCGAGCAGCACGACGTCGTCGGCCAGCGCGATGGTGGCCTTGCGATAGGCGACCACGAGCACGGTGGGGCCCGAACCGCCGGCGGTCTGCTGGGCCAGCGCCTTGAGGATGCGCTGCTCGACCTCGGGATCGACCGCGCTGGTGGCGTCATCGAGCACCAGCAGCCGCGGGCGGCGGACCAGGGCTCGGGCCAAGGCGAGTCGC
Organism: Propionibacteriales bacterium; assembly: GCA_038255955.1. GTDB lineage: Bacteria > Actinomycetota > Actinomycetes > Propionibacteriales > Nocardioidaceae > Aeromicrobium. The sequence goes on along the minus strand of JBBSKV010000067.1, from coordinate 3,054 downwards.
TGGCGCTGACCGCCGGACAGCGTGGTGCCGCGCTCTCCGAGCTGGGCGTCGAGGCCGCGACCGAGCGATGAGACGAAACCATCGGCCTGCACGGTGCGCAGCGCCGCCCAGACGACGTCGTCGGCGATGTCGCGACCCAGAGTGATGTTCTCGCGCACCGAGTCGTCGAACAAAAAGGTCGACTGCGGGACGACGGCCACCACCTCGGCGAGCTCGGTGTGACCGAGATCGGGCAGCGCCACGCCGTCGAGGCAGATGGCTCCTCGGGTGGGGTCGACGAGCCGGACGAGCAACGACGTGAGGGTGCTCTTGCCGCTTCCGGTCGAACCCACGACAGCCGTGACGCTGCCGGCGGGCAGGTGCAGGTCGAGGTGGGCCAGCACGTCGACGTCGGCATCGTCGTAGCGGAACGAGACGTCGTCGAGGCGCAGCTCGACCGCTCCCGATCCCGGCACGTCGGCGGTTCCGTAGTCCATCGATCCGGTGGCCCCGAGCACGCTCTCGACGCGGTCCCAGCCGACGACGCTGCGCGGCAGCTCGCCGAGCACCCAGCCGATCGCGCGGACCGGGAAGGCGACGACGGTGAACAGGTACGCCACCTGCACCACGTCGCCGGGATCGGCAGCGCCGCTGGCAACCCTGCCGACGCCGAGCAGGATGACCAGCAGGATGCCGAAGTTCGGCAGTGCCTCCAGCAGCGGGTCGAAGACGCTGCGCACACGGCCCACGGCGATGTTGGCGTCGCGCAGCTCACGGGTGCTCTCGGCGAACCGGTCGGTCTCGTCGGACTCACGGCCCAGCGACTTGACGACGGTGGCGCCGTCGAACGACTCGTGCGCCACGGCGCTGAGGTCGCCGCGCAACGACTGCGCGAGTGCCACCCGCGGCGAGAGCCAGCGTTGGTAGAACACGTTGATGACGAACAGGGCCGGGAACACGATCAGACCGACCAGGGTCAGCACCAGATCGGCCGCCACCATGGCCCCGAGCGCTGCCACGAGCATCGCGATGACGCCGACGGCCATTGGCAACGGCATGAACACCGCCCAGGCGGCCTCGACATCGGCGTTGGCGTTGGACAGCAGCTGGCCGGTGGGGTGGCGGTGGTGCCACGACATCGGCAGCGCCAGGTACTTGCGGGTCACCAGGCGACGGTGGGAGGCGACGAGCCGGTAGTAGACCAGGCCGCCGATCAGGCGGCGCGCGACCACGCCGGCGGCTCGCAGGATGGCGACCCCGATGAACGCCAGCACCGCGGCCACGAGCGCTCCGCGCACGACCTGGCCGTTCTCGAACGACGGACGGATCACGTTGTCCGTGGCCCAGCCGAGCACCCAGGCGTCGGCGACCGTCATGGCGCCGTAGAGCATGCTGCCAGCAGCGGAGATCGCGAACAGCAGCTTCTGCTGGCGGATGCCGTGGCCCAGCAGCTGCATGCCGCGCCGGGTCATCCTCGAGGAGTCGCGGTTGCCCAGATCGGACGTCTCCGGGGCAGCCGTCTGCTGATCGTTCACCGCGTCGGGTGCTGCATCTGTCGCCGCGTCCGGTGGTGCGCTACCTGACATCGTGGCCGGCTGTCCTCAACGTTTCCTTCACCTGTCCGACGGTCAGGGCGCCGAAGTGGAACACGCTCGCAGCGAGAACGGCGTCGGCGCCGGCATCGACGGCAGCCGGGAAGTGCTTGAGCCGGCCAGCGCCACCGCTCGCGATGAGCGGTACCTGTGTAACGCCGCGGACTGCCGAAATCATTTCCAGATCGAAACCATTTCTCGTGCCGTCGGCGTCCATGGAGTTCAGCAGGATCTCGCCGGCGCCGAGCTGGGTGGCCTGTCGGGCCCACTCGACGGCGTCGATGCCGGCCGACTGGCGGCCCCCGTGGGTGGTCACCTCGAAGCCACTGGGCTGGTCGGCGCTGCGCCGGGCATCGACGCTGAGCACCAGCACCTGGTTGCCGAACCGGTGCGCGATCTCGGCGATCACCTCCGGCCGGGCGAGGGCGGCGGTGTTGATGCCGACCTTGTCGGCGCCAGCGCGCAGCAGGCGGTCGACGTCGTCGGCGGTGCGCACTCCCCCGCCGACCGTCAGCGGGATGAACACCTGATCGGCGGTGCGGCCGACGATGTCGTAGGTGGTGGTGCGGTTGCCCGACGATGCGGTGATGTCCAGGAAGGTGAGCTCATCGGCGCCCTCGGCGTCGTAGACGGTGGCCATCTCGACCGGGTCGCCGGCATCGCGCAGATCGACGAAGTTGACGCCCTTGACGACACGACCCGCATCGACGTCCAGACACGGGATGACACGGACGGCGAGACTCACCCAGTGAGCCTATCGAGGGGGTCTCAACCGGGTTACCGTGACCGCATGAAACTTCGCGTGATGCTGGTGTCGGCCGTGCTGCTGACGGCGACAGCGGCATGCGGCAGCGATGCTGCTGAGCCCGCTGCGTCCCCGACTCCCACCGCCGTCGCCACCACCACGGCACCCCCCTCGGACTCAGAGGCACCGACGTCCTCGGCCGACCTCGAGCTCGCGCCCGGTCGCATCGGGCCGGTGCAGGTGGGCATCAACCAAGACGCCGCCGTGGCCACTGGCCTGTTCGATGCCGATGTCGACGGTGGCGACGGCTGCAGCTTCCCGCTGAGGTGGAAGGACGCCTTCACGGGGGTCGACGTCATCGCCGACTCCGACGGGACGATCACCTCGCTCGGCACCACCGCCGCAGACGGACCGCGAACGGCCGACGGCCTGGGCGTCGGATCGACGTTCGGCGAGCTGATCGAGATCTACGGCGGCGCCCTCGGCGCGCCCGAGCCGGCCGGCTTCGGCCAGGTCGGCATCTTCGTCCGCGACGGCGACAGCTGGCTGGGCTTCCTGCTCGGCGAGGCCACCACCGTCGAGCAGGTCGACAACGACCCCGGCTTCAAGGTCACCTTCACCGAGGCGACGAAGTTCGCGAAGCCGGACCTGATCCGCGACGGCTGCTGACCACCGCCGGTTGACCTGCCCACTGCTCGCCAAGGAGGCCGCCTGCGGCCGACTGTGCCCCTCGGCGCT
>JBBSKV010000066.1:0-7637 GCA_038255955.1 Propionibacteriales bacterium | reverse complement strand
GTGCCGCCCGGCTGACGGACCTGCCCGACGAGCTGAAGCCGCAGGCCCTCGAGATGGCGGCGCCCCGGTTGGGCCGCGTGCCGTTGACTCCCCCGCTGGGGTTCGTGAACCGCTTGTCGGCCCGCGCCTTCAACGTGCTCTGGTACGCCAAGGCCCCCCAGCACCGCCGGGACGAGGTGCAGAACCTGACGCAATTCTTCCACCCTCTGGACATCGTCGACGACTGGAACCGGGTCTACGGCCCGAAGGGTTTCTGCCAGTACCAGTGCGTGATCCCGTTCGGTGCCGAATCGGTGCTCACCCAGGTCATCGACCTGATCGCGGCGTCCTCGCACGTCTCGTCGCTGAACGTGCTCAAGCGTTTCGGTCCCGGCAACCGCTCGCCGCTGTCGTTCCCGATGGCCGGCTGGACGCTCGCGATCGATCTCCCCACCCGCCGTGGGCTCGATGGCCTGCTGGACCATCTGGACGCCCTGGTGGTCGAGTCCGGGGGACGCATCTACCTGGCGAAGGACTCCCGCGCGAGCGCAGCAACGGTTCGCCGCATGTATCCACGCCTCGACGAGCTGGCCGCGGTGCGCCAGCGCGTCGATCCTCACGGCGCATTCCGCTCCGACCTGTCGCGCCGACTCGACCTGTGAGGACACTCGTGGGATGGTCGCTGGCATGATCAACGCTCTGGGTCACCCCCAGCATCTGCTGCTGCTCGGCGGGACGTCCGACATCGCGCTGGCGATCGCCGACCGGTATGCCGCCTCGACCCCCGGCCTGCACGTCACCGTGGCGGCCCGACCCGGCGAGCGCCGCGACCAGGCCCGGGCCCGGCTCGAAGGTGCTGGCTGCCACGTCGAGGTCCTCGACTTCGAGGCAGGCGATCCGGGCAGCCACCAGTCCGTGGTCGATGCGAGCACCCGGGACATCGACATCGCCGTCGTGGCATTCGGCGTCCTTGGCGACCCTGAAGAGGCGTGGACCTCGGTCACGGCTGCCACCGAGATCGCCACGGTCAACTACCTCGGTGCCGTCACCGCAGGCGTCGCGCTGGCCGACCGCATCCGACGTCAGGGGCACGGCGTCATCGTGGCGCTGTCCAGCGTCGCCGGCGAGCGACCGCGCCGGTCCAACTTCGTCTACGGCTCGACCAAGGCTGGCTTCGACGCGTTCTACACCGGACTCGGCGAGGCACTGCGCGAGCACGGCGGTCGCGTCGTCGTGGTCCGGCCCGGATTCGTGCACTCACGCATGACGGAAGGGCTCGAGCCGGCGCCGCTGGCCACGACCCCGGATGCGGTGGCCGAGGCGGTCGTCGACGCCGTCGGCGGTCGCCGCGAGCAGGTCTGGGTGCCCGGTGCCCTGCGCGGGGTGATGTCGGGTCTACGTCACCTGCCGCGACCGGTCTTCCGCCGGCTCCCCCTGTAGACGGCAGCCCCCGCCGCGCCGACGAGCGTCGCACCCGCGAGACTCCAGGCGACGATCATGATCCATCGCTCGGCCGTCGAGGGCTGGTCGGCGACGGCGTCGCCGGCCGAGAACAGCAGCAGATCTCCCTGACCCGACACGAGGCGCAGCCGGCTGACGGCCGCCAGCGCACCGACGGCCTCAGGCGCCTTCGTGTCCACCAGGACCAGGCCGATGCCGACCTGCCGCAGCGCGGCCGGGTCGACCCTGCCCGCGGCCAGGACCTCGAACATCTCTCCCGCCCGAGGATCCTCACCGCGAATCGTGACGCCTCCGACCAGCAGGTCGTCGTTGACGACCGTGGTCCGATCGAAGTATCGACCGGCCGGGTCCAGCACCGGGCGGCCGTCGTTCCAGGCCGGGGCGCGGTACGAGCTGAACGGCAGCACCAGCAGGTCACCCTGCACCGGTGAGTCGCTGATCGCCTGCCGCATGTCGGCCCACTCGTCCGGGTACTGGGCGGCCTGCACACGCCCCGTGACGCCATTGACCAGATCCGGTAGCGACGCGATGGGCAGGAGCACGACCAGCGCAGCGACGAAGCGGGCTGTCGTGGGGCGCGGGAATCGCTCGACAACGGCGACCGCACCATGGCCGAGCGCCGCGGCGAACAGCGGTATGGCCAGGACCAGGAATCGGGTCCCGTCCCGTAGCAGCCCTCCGCCGGGAAGCGTCTCGACCAGCACCTTCAGCAGGCCCGGCGCCCACCATCCGGCACACGCCACGACGATGCCGATCGCGGCGAGCACGACAAGCCGTTCCACGACCACCCTGTCCTGCCGCCACCAGCGGACCGCTCCGACGGCCATGACAACCCAACCCGCCGCGACCAGCAGCACCGTGGTCCACAGCTCGCGGGAGCCCGGCACGACGTCTGCGTTCCAGATGCCGCCGAGCGAGAGTGCCGACCACAACCGACCCAGCGGTCCGTCGGACTGGATGGCGAAGGCGGTCACGCCGGCGGGGTCGGAGGTGGCGGACTCACGGTGCAGCAGGCCCGCGACGATCCACGGTGCATTCAGCGCAAACGAGACCGCCGCCAACCGGTACCGCCCGAACGACCTGCCGAGCACCAGCACCGTAACCAGTCCGATCAGCCCACCCACGGGGGTGAGTGCGAGCGCAGCGAGGGAGGCGATCACCTGGCCGGTGCGTCGACGTTCCTCGTCGAGCAGCGCTGCCACCAGCCACGGCAGGGCGGCCAGCCCCACCAGCAGGGGCCATTGGCCGAGGGCCAGACGCTCGGCGACGTACGGATTCCACACGAAGAAGGTGGCGGTCGCCAGTCGGGCCGACAGCGGCAAAGACGGCACGAGGCGTGCAGCACCGACTGCGCCCAGCACGAAGACTCCGGCCAGGATGAGGCGCTGCACGACGGCTGCGGGGGCCACCGCCCCGAGAAGGGCTGCCACGGCGTCCGACGGCACGGCGCGCGGCAGAGCAGATCCCAGGCCCCAGACCTCGAGCCGGGTCAGGTCCAGGTGCGGCACCCACACCATGTCGTAGGCCAGCAGGTAGCCCGGACGCAGCCAGGGAGCGCTGACCGCTGCGGCCAGCACGAGAGCCCACAACCACACCAGCAGCGCGCCTCGGTGCGTCCGCAGCGCCTGCGCGGCCCCCGCCATCGGTCCAGCCATGTCCTGCCTCTCCGCTGTGCCACCACGACACAGATATGGTTCCGACGTGAAGCCTGCCCGCACCACCGTCTCAGGTGGCACGCTCGTCGCTGGCGGGATGGTCGGGATGAACGTCGCGATCTACGCCTTCAACATCATTGCGGCACGACGGTTGCAGACCGAGGACTTCGGCGCGCTGACCGCCATGTTCAGCGTGGTCCTGGTCGGCAACGTCGCTGCGCTCGGTCTGCAGGCCGCCATCGCCCGGAGGATCGCGGTCGAGCCACAGCACCGGTCCGAGCTGGTCGACGCCGTGGTGCACGCGGCGATTCGGGTGTCGATCGGTGTCGGCTCGTTCGTCGCGCTCACGTCCGTGGTCCTCACGCCCGTTCTCAAGCTCGATTCACTGTGGCCGGTCATCCTCTGCGGCGCGACGCTCGCGCCGCTGACGATCATGGGCGCCCAGTCCGGCGTGGCCCAGGGCACGCAGCAGTGGAAGGTGCTGACCGCCATCTACGCGGGCAACGGAGTCGGCCGGATGGTGGGCGGCACCGGCGCGCTGCTGATCGATCCGTCGGTCACCTCGGCGATGATCGGCATCGCCGTCGGCTCCTGGGTGCCGGTGGTCATCGGCTGGCGGATGCTGGAGCGCGCGCCCGGCGTCGACAGCCGCGCTCGGCGGCGATCGCTGCTGCGCGAAGCACAGCTGTCGACGCACGCGCTGCTCGCCTACTTCGTGCTCAGCAACATGGACGCGCTGATCGCTCGCAACTCCTTCGACGAGCACGACAGTGGCCTGTACGCGTCGGGGCTGATCCTTGCCAAGGCCGCCTTGTTCTTCCCACAGTTCATCAGCGTGGTGCTGGTCCCCGATCTCGCTCGGGCCACGACCGCGTCGGCCAAGCTGCGCGCCGTCTCGCTGGTGGGCGGGTTCGGCGTGCTGGCCGTCGCGGCAACCGTGATCCTGTCCCCCGTGGCGTTGATCGTCGTGGGTGGCGACCGGTACGGCGAGATCGAGAGTCGGCTGTGGCTGTTCGCCCTGGCCGGTTCGATGCTCGCGATCGTCCATCTGCTGGTGTTCGACGCGCTGGCCCGGCATGCCCACGGGGTGACCCCGTTGCTCTGGGGTGGAGTCGCGGCGGTGGTCGCGATCGCCTACGGACTCGACGTCCACATCAATGGTCTCGTGCTGACCATCGCGGGCGTCGCCACGGTCATGGCGGTTGCGTTGCTGACGATTCCGAGCCTGCGCCAGACCAGGTCAGTGGGCGGCTTCGTGCCAGGTCCGGCCGGTCCCGACGGAGACGTCGAGCGGGACTGACAGGTCGGCGGCGCCGGCCATCTCGTCGCGCACGATCTTCTCGACCTGGTCCAGCTCACCTGCTGCGATCTCGAGCACCAGCTCGTCGTGCACCTGCAGCAGCAGCCGCGAGGACAGTGCCGCCTCGCTGAGGGCGCGCTGGACGCCGAGCATGGCGACCTTGATGATGTCGGCTGCCGATCCCTGGATGGGGGCGTTGAGGGCCATCCGCTCGGCCATCTCGCGACGCTGGCGGTTGTCGCTGATCAGATCGGGCAGGTAGCGGCGTCGGCCCAAGATGGTGGCCGTGAAGCCGGTGGACCGGGCTTCGTCGACCACGCCCCGCAGATAGGCCTGCACTCCCCCGAACGTCTCGAAGTAGTCGTCCATCAGCGCCTGCGCCTCGCTGGTGGTGATGCCGAGCTGCTGGCTCAGGCCGTACGACGACAGACCGTAGGCCAGGCCGTAGTTCATCGCCTTGATGCGTGCGCGCAGGCCACCGTCGATGTCGCTGGGATCGCGCTCGAAGACCTTGGCGGCCATGACGGTGTGGAAGTCGTGGCCGGACCGGAACGCCTCGATCAGATCGGCGTCCTCGGACAGATCGGCCATGATGCGCATCTCGATCTGGCTGTAGTCGGCGGTGAGCAGGGTCTCGTAGCCCTGGCCGACCACGAACGCCTCGCGGATGCGTCTTCCGGACTCGGTGCGGATCGGGATGTTCTGCAAATTGGGGTCGGCCGAGCTGAGCCGGCCGGTGGCCGCGATGGTCTGGAAGTAGGTGGTGTGGATGCGGCCGTCGGGGGCCACCGTCTTCTGCAGGCCCTCGACGGTCTGGCGCAGTCGGGTGACGTCACGGTGCGCCAGCAGGTGCTGCAGGAACGGGTGCTCGGTCTTGGCGAACAAGGTCTGCAGGGCGTCGGCATCCGTGGTGTAGCCGGTCTTGGTGCGCTTGGTCTTGGGCATGTTCAGCTGCTCGAACAGCACCTCCTGCAGCTGCTTGGGTGAGCCGAGGTTCACCTCGCGGCCGATGACGGCGTACGCCTCCTGGGCGGCGGCCAGCATCGTCTCGGTGAACTCGGCGTGCAACGCGTCGAGGTGGTCGGTGTCGATGGCGATGCCGTCGCGCTCCATGACGGCCAGGACGTCGAGCAGCGGCAGCTCCAGATCGCGCAGCAACGACAGCGACTCCTGCTGGTCGAGTTCGTCGTGCAGCACGCCCCAGAGGTCGAGTGCCGTGCGGGCCCGGTGGACCGCGATGTCAGCGCCGCCCCCGTCCTCGAGCGCGTCGTCGAAGCTCAGCTGTCCGGAGTCCTCGTCGCCCACGGCGAGCTCGCGGTGCAGGTACCGGACCGACAGATCGGCCAGGTCGTAGGCGCGCTGGTCGGGCTTGACCAGGTAGGTGGCCAGCGCGGTGTCGGCCGCGACGCCGGCGAGGTGCCACCCCTGGGCCGCGACGGCGTGTGCCTGGCCCTTGGCGTCGTGCAGCACCTTGGCGCGACCGGGGTCGGCCAGCCAGGCCGCCAGTGCGGCCTCGTCAGCAGGCTCCAGCCGTTCGACGTCGATCCACGCGCCGACGCCGGCGGCCGACGCGATGGCGACGCCGTCGGCACGGGCGCCGACCGGCTTGGTGACACCGGTGACCTCCAGCCCGACCGAGTCGGCAGCGTGCTTGTCCAGCCAGGCCGCGAGAGTGCCGGCGGCCGGACGCTCGACGCTGACCTCGACAGCCGCATCGGCCGTGGTGGACTCGTCGCCGCCGCCCAGGTAGTCGAACAGGCGCTCGCGCAGCGCCGCGAACTCCAGTGCGTCGAACACCTGGTGGATGGCGTCGCGGTTCCACTCGGTGCTGAAGCCCAGCTCGGTGGGCTGCGCCGGCAGATCGAGATCGCAGATGAGCGCGTTGATCCGGCGGTTGCGCAGCACGGAGTCGAGGTGCTCGCGCAGGGAGTCCCCCGCCTTGCCGGGCACGTTCTCGACATCGGTGACGAGCGCGTCGAGGGTGCCGTACTGGGTGATCCACTTGGCAGCGGTCTTGGGGCCGACGCCCGGGACGCCCGGGAGGTTGTCGCTGGTCTCGCCGACCAGGGCGGCCAGGTCCGGGTAGTGGCCGGGCGTGACGGCGTACTTCTCCTGCACGGCCGCGGGCGTGAAGCGGACCAGGTCCGACATGCCCTTGCGCGGGTACAGCACCGTGGTGGACTCCGTGACGAGCTGGAAGGCGTCACGGTCGCCCGTGACGATCAGCACCTCCATGCCAGCGGCCTCGGCCTGCGTGGCGAGCGTGCCGATGATGTCGTCGGCCTCGAAGCCGTCCTTCTCGAACGAGGTGATGCCGAGCGCCACCAGAACGTCCTTGATCAACGGGATCTGTCCGGTGAACTCCTCGGGCGACTTGGAGCGGTTGCCCTTGTACTCGGCGTACTCCTCGGTGCGGAACGTGCGACGCGAGACGTCGAAGGCGACCGCGACGTGCGTGGGCTGCTCGTCGCGCAGGACGTTGATGAGCATCGACGTGAAACCGAACACCGCATTGGTGTGCTGACCGGTGGTCGTGGCGAAGTTCTCGACGGGCAGGGCGAAGAAGGCTCGGTAGGCCACGGAGTGACCGTCGATGAGCAGCAGGCGATCCACGACGTCGACCCTAGCCCCCACCACCGACGGACGACGCCCCCGTTCGCCAGGGAGCGAAGCGACCGTGAGGGCGAAGCCCGAGGCGAACCACAGCCAGTCGGCTCGAGTTCGCCTCGGCCGCTCGTCCCTCGCGCCCTCACGGTCGGCCGCAAGCGGCCTCCCTGGCGAGCAGGAGATGGCTAGAGGGCGCGCTCGGGGCGCGCGGCGCCTTGGCGGCGACGCAGGGTGCGGCGGACCGCGATGAGCTTGCCGGTGTCGCGCGAGTGAGACTTCGCACCGAGCCGAGACTGCAGCTTGGTGGGCGAGATGGCCCGCAGCACGGCGATCTGGGTGAAGCCGAGCTTGGTCAGGTAGCGGTTCGGTTCGCGGGCCTGGGCCGGGATGGCCGCCACGACGATCTGGCAGTGGTGCTCCTCGCCGTACGCCGAGACGGCGGACAGCAGGCTCGAGGCCACGGAGCGACGGCGGAATCGCGGCGACACCTGGATCTCGGTGACCAGCAGGACCCGGGTCAGCGAGATCGGGGTCAGGGTGCTGAGGTCGCACACCGTGGCACCCACGATCTCACCCTCGATGAGGGCCACCATGATCCGCTTGCCGGGACGAGCGAGGTTCAGCTCGATGGCCTC
>JBBSKV010000065.1:0-7681 GCA_038255955.1 Propionibacteriales bacterium | reverse complement strand
CGAGCGGGGGTTCTGATGTTGGTCGAGGTCGAGCACGCCAAGCTCGTGCTGGCCCGTCGTCGCCTCGAGGATCTCGCGACCAGCATCGAGTCCGAGGCCCGACGAGCGGCGGGCTCATCGCCGATCAGCCTGCCCTCGCTCGCTCCGCTGGACGCCAAGGTGCGGTGGATGCGAGATCAGCTGCCCGACCTGGTGAGCCTGTCCGCGCTGGCCCTGCTGCTCGACACCCAGGGGACGGGCCGGATCTCCTTCGAGACGCCGGGCCCCGAGTGGGACGTCGACGCGATGTTCGACGCCGTCGTCGGCCAGCGATTCGGTCCGGACTTCGCGGAGTCCACAGGGCTCACCGATGAGGAGTTCACGGCCCTGATGCTCACGTTCGGATCGGTCGGCCAGGACCTGCCGGACGACGACCGGGTGATGTCCGCCGACGACCTGCGCGCGTTGATCATCGGGAACTCCGCTCTGGCCCGCGCCCTCACCACGCTGCGACCCCGTCCCGGCATGGGAGCGGAAGGCACCTTGGCGGGGATGCTCACCCCGGTCATCACCGCACCGGGTGGTGGAGCTGCGGTGCACGAGGAGCGCCGGCTCGCGGCCCGCGATCTGTTCGAGGGTCTCGGACCCGAGCAGGCCTCGATCCTCGCGATGATGTTCCCGAGCACGGTCGGTTCCCTGCCCGGCGTGCCCTTCGAGAACCTCGCCGACGCCAACACGGTGCGGATCGTCGTGGCTCTGGACGACGAGCGCGCGAACCTCGGGGGCCTGCGGGACCAGCACGAGCGCAACCAGCACGACTGGGACTTCCTGGGCCGCAACAACAACGACCTGGACGGACCGATCGCGAAGTCCGGCGACCTCATCTCGCTGTACGAGTCGATCCTGCGCGACGACCGGCAGATCCTGTTCTTCGACCCCAGCGGCGACGGCGCGATGGCCGAGCTGCACGGCCCGATCGGACCGGACACCCGCAATGTCGGCGTGGTGGTGCCGGGAACGACCGCCGAGCTGTCCAACTTCGACGGCAACGCCACGAGGTCGCGTCGATTCAGCGACGCCGACCCGGACAGGGCTCTGGCGATGATCACCTGGATGGGTGGCGACCTGCCCGACTCGGTGGTCAAGGACGCGCCCTTCGCGAACTACGCAGTCGACCTCGGTCCGCGGCTGGCGGACTTCTCGCACGACGTCCGCCTGGAGGTCGAGCGATCGGGCGCTCCGTCCACCGCCCGCGTCACCTATGCGGGGCACTCCTACGGCGGCGCCGTCGTGGGGCGCTCCGAGCTGCACGGACTGGACGCCGACCGGGTCATGCACGTCGAGTCGGCCGGCATGGGCCACGACATCGACGACCCGAGCGATCTCCCGGACTCGCAGCGTCGCGTCGAGCGGTACTCGATGACCGCGCCCGGGGACGCGATCGGACTCAGCCAGGGCACCCAGCTGGGCGGCAACATCGGGCACGGCGCCGACCCGGACGACTTCTCGGGCACCACCCGCCTGCACACCGGCGACAAGACCGACGGCACCCCCAACACGGGGATCGGCTCCCACACCAGCGTCTTCCAGCGCGGAAGCGACGCGTGGGAGAACATGTACGAGGTGTTCACCGGCGGTACCGTCGAGACCTATCGCTCACCCCACTACGAGTACGTCAGCAGCGGGCGCAGCGTCTACAGCTATCAGGACGGCTGGAACGACGACGGCGAGAGCGTGGACATCCCATGAGGTACCTGCTGGCGATCGCGCTGGCCACCATGGTCGCTCTCAGCGGCTGCGGCGACGGCAAGGAGGACGACATGGACCTGCAGCAGAGGGCCGAACAACGTGCAGTGCAGACCCGCGAGGACGTCGACGACCTGGTCGAGCGCCTTGGCGGCACCGGCGTCGAGGTGACCGAGGACGGATTCGAGGATTGTGATCCCGCGGACCCCGACTCGGGCCTGCTGCACAACTACGGCCTCCGGTTCACGGTCGAGCCCGGCGCCGCTGACCTGCTGGAGGGCACGATCGCCACCGACCTCGAGGCGGACGGGTGGACTGTGCGGCGCGACGCCCCGAACGGGGGAGTCGTCAGCGTGCGATTCCTGCGTGAAGCGGCCTCGATGGGCGCCAAGATCTCCGGCACCGGCAATGCGACAGCCGGTGGTTCCGGCGGCTGCGTGCAGTGACGCCGGTCAGCGACCGGCGATCGCCTCGCGCATGATCTGCGCCATGGCGGCGTAGCCGGCGTCGTTGGGGTGGAAACGGTCGGCAGCCACGCGACCCGACCAGCTGCTCAGGCGGGGATCGCGGAACTCGGCGGTCACCAGGTGGGGTGCCGACGTGATCTGGCGATTGAACGCGGCGGCACCCCGACGGGGGCCAGGCTGCGTGGCCACGACGGACCCGGCCGGCAACCGTCCGATCAACGTGGCGAGGTCGTCGCCGAGCGTGCTCCGCGCGCGGCGGTTGAGCAGGTCGTTGCTGCCGATCATCACCGTGACCAGGTCCGGTGCGACCCCCAGCGACTCCATCGCGGGCAGCTGTCGCTCGAGCACGTCGGTGACCAGTCCACCGGAGACCGACAGGTTCACGAGCCGGTGGCCGGGGAGGGCTTCGGCGACACCGGCCGTCCAGCCGCGGTCGTGGGCAGAGGCACCGATTCCCTGCGTCATCGAGTCGCCGAGCGCCACCCACAGGGGTCCGTCGGCGTCGAGCACTGCCCGGTTGTGCGCCTGCCAGGCGTCCGCGTACGGAACGACCTGGGTCTGCACGTCGCGCACGCCGCGCAGCACGCGACTGGCCAAGGAGATGAACGGACCGGGAGGTCGGCCGCTGAGGTTGGAGTAGTCGAACGCGGCGTCTTTCACGGGGAAAGTCAATCATCCCGGTCCACACGACGTACCCTGATCCGGTGCCTTCTTCCCCGAACTCACTGCACCCTGCGTGGCTGCGATTCGCCTTCCTCGCCACGAGCGTCGTCGCCGTCGTGTTCCTGATCGACCTGTCCGTTGACATCGACGGGACGACACGCGGCCTGCTGCGCGGTGTCGTGGTGGCCGCCGCAGCAGCGGTCGCCGGCATCTTCTTCCAACGGTGGAGCACGCTGGCGCAGCGCAGCGTCCCCGACCACGCGATGGCCGGCCTGGCGCTGCTCGGCGGTGCGCTCATCGCCTCGTCGGCCTTCAGCGCTGGTGCCGGCGTCTTCGGCAACACCGTGACCGCGTCCTTGGGCACGGCGGCGCTGTGGATCAGTCTGCTGGCCGGTCGCGCCAGTCTCGCCAGCCCGACAGGAGACCGCCGATGATCGAGCTGCTCACGCCCACCCAGATCGAGCAGATGCGCCCCGCCGGCCGATTCGTGGCCGAGGTGCTCACCGCGGTGTCGGCGGCCGCCGACGTCGGCGTCGACCTGCTCGATCTCGATGCGATGGCCCACCAGATGATCAAGGACCGCGGCGCCGAGTCCTGCTACATCGACTACCACCCGTCGTTCGGAGCCATGCCGTTCGGGAAGGTCATCTGCACGTCGGTCAACGACGCCGTGCTGCACGGTCTGCCGCGCCGCTACCAGCTCAAGGACGGTGACCTGCTCAGCCTCGACTTCGCGGTCTCCGTCGACGGCTGGGTGTGCGATTCCGCGGTCACCGTCGCCGTCGGCACACCGCGCGAGGAGGATCTGCGGCTGGTCGAGCACGCGCAGGAGGCACTCGACGCCGCCATCGCGGTGGCCCAGCCCGGTAACAAGGTCGGTGACATCTCGGCGGCCATCGGTGCCGTCGGACGGTCCCACGGCCTGCAGATCAACACCCAGTTCGGTGGCCACGGCGTCGGCCGCACGATGCACGGCGACCCCCACATCCCGAACGACGGCCGCGCCGGCCGGGGCTTCCCCCTCAAGCCCGGCTTGGTCATCGCGATCGAGCCGTGGTTCCTGCACACCACCGACGAGATCCGCATGGACGACGACGGCTGGACGATTCGCAGCGCCGACGGTTCACGCGGTGCGCACGTCGAGCACACCATCGCCATCACCGACGACGGCCCGATCGTGATGACGGACCGAGCGACCGCATGAGGGCGACCAAGCTCGCCTCCACCGCCACGGCCCTGCTGCTGGGTGCGGCCCTGCTGTCGGCCATTCCCACGGCTGCCGGCGCGGCCGAGGACCCGTCGATCGAGGAGTCCGGCGACACGGTCACTTACTCCGACCCAGCGCTGGCGCGCGAGAACACCACGACGGTCGAGGGGACGCTGCGCATCGCCTACGTGGACAACCTCGACCGGACCGGACGGCCCGGTGCCGAGACGGCCTACTCCGTCGAGACCGCCGACGGCGACAGCGTGCCGATCGAGGTGGCCCAGGAGCTGCCGACCAGCGCCGCGAACGGCGACATCGAGGCGGAGGTCGTCGACGCAGGCTCGGGCGACGCCGAGCTGGCCGAGGCCACCGTGGAGAGCGAACCGGTCCGGGCGGCTGTTCCCGGGGCCTCGCCACATCGGGCCTACGTCGTCCGCGTGGCGCGGACGGGAGACCTCCCCACGGAGGCGGACGTCTCCAACCGGCTGCGCGACAACGTGCTCGACGAGTGGGTCACGGAGTCGGACGGCGCCATCTCGAGCTTCACCGTCGCGGGGACAGCGACCCTGGCCGACACCTTGCCGTCGGCGTACAGCAAGCCCGAGCTCTGCTCCATGCTTCCGGGCGCCATGCAGAACGCCAACGGGCTGTGGCAGGCCGGGGCCGACCTGTTCCCGGGCGTCAACTTCGATCCGCGGACCAGCTCGAACCACCTGATCATGCTGGTGTCGGGTGCGGGTTGCTATCCGAACGGCAACCCCCGCTACCTGGGCATCGCCGAGGTCGGCAGCGGCGTCAGCAGCGGCGGATCGTCGACACTGCTGTGGGACACCAACTACGTTGACGCCACCGGCACCCACGAGCTGGGTCACAACTTCAGCCTGGGCCACGCCAACGTGGAGGGCGCCGAGTACTACGACCTCTACAGCGTCATGGGGTTCGGCACGCGGGGCGGCCAGGCGCCGGCGCTGGACTCGCTGTACCGCGACCGCCTGGGCCTCACCGGCACGGGCGAGGTCGCCCGGGTCGCAGCCGCGAGCGACCAGACCTACGACCTCTCCGCGCGCGGGCTCGCGACAGGTCTGCGCAGCATCGCGGTCAAGGACCCCGCAACGGGCGTCACCTACTGGATCGACTACCGGACAGCGGCCGGCCGCGACGCAGGATCGACCTTCCTGACCGGCTTCCCCAGCACGTCGTTGCGCTGGGCCCCCGGAGTGGTGATCTACCGGGGCGCCGCCAACTACGCCTCGAGCGCTGACATCGATGTCGTCAAGCGGGAGGCCGGGGCGCTGGACGACACCTCCTGGACCAGCGGGCAGAGCTTCGCGTCGCCGTCAGGTCGGGTGCAGGTGAGCGTGCTGAACTCCGACGAGAACACGGCTTCGGTCCGCGTGGTCGTCGGCGGTGGCACCTTCACCTCGGCGTCGTCGCCCTCGATCTCGGGAACGTTGCAGGTCGGGAAGACGGTGTCGGCGCAGGACGGGACGTTCGCGCCGTCAGCGACGTCCTACCAATACCAGTGGTACTGGCGCGGGTCGCAGGCCATCGCGGGTGCGACGTCTCGCTCGTTCAAGATCTCAGCGGGCTACCGCGGTGAGCGGTTGCGCGTTCGCGTCACCGGTGAGCGGTCCGGCTACCCGTCGAAGAACACCATCACGGGCAGCCCCTCGACCGTCGCTGCAGGCGTGTTCTCGGCGAAGTCCCCGACCATCACGGGCACCGCCGAGGTCGGCCAGCGACTGCGCGCGGTGGTGGGTACGTACTCGCCGAGGCCGTCGTCGTACCGGTACCAGTGGTACTCGGGGTCGACGGCGATCCCGGGCGCGACGGCCAGCTCGTACGTCGTCTCCTCGGCGTATCGGGGCAAGCGGCTGCGGGTTCGGGTGACGGGTGTGCGCTTCGGCTACACGTCGAAGAACACCATCTCCGGCTACACCGCGACCGTCCCTCGCTGACCCACCGACCGACCGTCCTCACCGTGCGACTGGTGGGACCCGCTCGCTCCACGGCGCCGCCGCCTCGATCTGCGCGCTCAAGGCGAACAGCAGGTCGTCGCGTCCCGGGTGGGTCGCGAGCATCACGCCGATCGGCAGTGGACTTGCGTCCTCGGTCCAGGACAGCGGAATCGAAGCCGCGGGCTGGCCGCTCATGTTGTACAGCCCGGTGTACGGGGTGAACACGAGCTCGCGACGGTGGTCCTCCACGGGATCGCCCGACTCGTTGAACCACTCCACGGGCTGCGGCGGCAGGGCGAGAGTGGGCGTGAGCATGGCGTCGAAGGCCCCGAGTCCGGTCACGACCGCTCGCGTGGTCTGCTCCAGGTAGGTCATCGCCCGCGCGAGCTCGACCGCGGACGCCGCCAGCCCCCGCTCGCGCCAGTAGCGCGTGTTCGGTCGCAGCAGGTCGTCTGCCTCGGGCGGGACGGGCGCGGCCGCGACGCTGCTGGGCCAGATGAGGTTGAACTGGGTCTCCAGCTCGCGGGGGAAGGGATTGGGCACGTCGACGACCTCGTGGCCGAGTGACGCGAGGAGCCGGCTCGCGTCCTCCCAGGCCGCGACCGATTCCGGAGACGGGTCGACGTCGGGCAGGTGGGTGCCGGACCAGCGAGCGATGCGCAGGCGTCCGGGGTCGCGCCCGACCCAGGACGTGAACGGTTCGGGGGGTGCCGGGAGCGGGCGGACGTCGCCCGGCATCGGGACGGCCATGGCGTCCAGCAGCGCCGCGGCGTCGCGCACCGTGCGGGAGATCGGGCCGCTGACCGCCAGCCCGGTCCAGTCGCTTCCGTCGGGTCCCGCGCTGACCCGGCCACGACTGGGTTTGAAGCCGAACACGCCACAGGCGCTGGCCGGGATCCGGATCGAGCCGCCGCCGTCACTGCCCGGTGCGAGCGGGAGCAGGCGGGCTGCCACCGCGGCCGCAGCCCCACCGCTGGAGCCCCCGGCGTTGCGTGTGGTGTCCCACGGCGTGCGAGCCGGTCCCACCAGGTCGTTGTCGGTGTATGACGAGAGCCCGAACTCGGGGGTGTTGGTCTTGCCGAGGCTGACGAACCCGGCGGCCTCGACGAGGGTGACCAGGTGGGCGTCGACGTCGGGCACGTCGTCGCGCAGCAGTGCCGAACCCATCGTCGTGGTGACGCCAGCCGTGGACGTCAGGTCCTTGAAGGCTGTGGGCACGCCGAGGAAGGGCGCGGTGGCGCCGCGCGCGAGCCGCGCGTCGGCGGTGGCGGCGTGCGCGAGAGCGCGCTCGTGCGTCACCGTGATGAAGGCGCCCAGCGCGGCGTCGTGGGCGTCGATGCGGTCCAGGTGGTGGCGCACCAGCTCGACCGACGACACCCCGCCCGCTCGCAGCAGGGCGGCCTGCTCGTGCGCGTCCAGGTCGTGCAGCTCGGCCATGGCTCGACCCTAGTCCGACCCGCAGGGTCCACGTCCGGGACGCATAGGATCGTCCCGTGGCCACCCCCAAGGTCCTCCTCTACTACGCGTTCGCCGAGCTGCCCGATCCCGAGGCCGTCCGGCTGTGGCAGCACACCCTGTGCGAATCGCTCGGCCTGCGCGGACGCATCATCGTGGCGCCGCACGGCATCAACGGCACGCTCGGGGGCGATGTCATCGAGATG
>JBBSKV010000064.1:0-7855 GCA_038255955.1 Propionibacteriales bacterium | reverse complement strand
GCTCCACGAGATGCCAGCCCGGGCGAGCGCGGCGTTGGCCGCCTCGACCGGCGCGAAGCCGAACTCCTGCGGGTCGAGCGCATGGACCCCGCGGCCGGCGATGCGGGCGACAGGATCGATGCCGATGGCGCCTGCGGCGGCTTCGGATCCGAGGAGCAGGGCAGAGGCGCCGTCATTCAGGGGTGAGGCGTTGCCAGCCGTGATGCTCCCGTCGGACCGGAAGGCGGGCTTGAGACCGGCGAGCTTCTCGGCCGTCGTGCCGGGTCGGATCGACTCGTCACGATCGAGGTCGACGCCGTCGACGGGCACGACGAGATCGTCGTAGAAGCCGGCCGACCATGCGGCGTCGGCCAGGGCGTGCGACCGCGCGGCGAACTCGTCCTGCCGCTCGCGGGTGATGCCGAACCGCTCCTGCAGCTGCTCGTTGCACTCGCCGAGCGAGGTGGTCCACTCCTTCGGCATGCGGTCGTTGACGAGCCGCCAGCCCAGGGTGGTCGACACGGCGGTCGTGTTCCCTGCCGGGAAGGCCCGCGAGGGCTTGGGCAGCACCCAGGGGGCGCGGGTCATCGATTCGACGCCGCCCGCCACGACGATGTCGGCGTCACCGGACTCGACCGCACGCGAGGCCATCATCGCGGCGTCGAGGCTGGAGCCGCACAGCCGGTTGATCGTGGTCGCTGGCACCGAGGTCGGGAGCCCGGACAGCAGCACGGCCATGCGCCCCACGTTGCGGTTGTCCTCGCCGGCCCCGTTGGCATTGCCCCACACGACGTCCCCGATCAACGCGGGATCGAGCCCAGGAGCCTTGGACAGCACGCCCTTCAACGCTGTCGCGGCCAGGTCGTCGGGACGGACGTGCGCGAGAGCGCCACCGAACTTCCCGAAGGGCGTGCGGGCGGCTGAGTAGAGATATGACGACATCACGATCCTGTTCGCTAAGTGAACGCCTGTTCATCAAGCGAACTCGACAACCCTATGCGAGCGGCGCATCTTCGATCTCAGAGGGTGCTCTGCACCCCGGCGAGCAGCTGCTTGGCCATCACGACACGCTGCACCTGGTTGGTGCCCTCGTAGATCTGGGTGATCTTGGCGTCACGCATCATCCGCTCGAGCGGGTAGTCGCTGGTGAACCCGTAGCCGCCGAGCAGCTGGACCGCGTCGGTGGTCACCTGCATGGCGGTGTCGGAGGCGAACGTCTTGGCGGCGGCCCCGAAGAACGTCAGATCGGAATCACCGCGCTCGGACCGTCCTGCTGCGGCGTAGGTCAGCTGCCGGGCGGCCTCCACCTTCATGCCCATGTCGGCGACCATGAACTGCAGGCCCTGAAAGTCGCTGATCGGGTGGCCGAACTGCTTGCGCTGCTGGATGTACTCCAGCGCGTAGTCCAGCGCTCCCTGGGCGACGCCGACGGCCTGGGCGGCGATCGTGACCCGCGTGTGGTCGAGGGTCTGCATCGCGATGCCGAACCCCTCGCCGACCTCGCCGATGATGCGGTCGCCGGGGATGCGGACGTGGTCGAGGTAGACCTCGCGGGTGGGGGAGCCCTTGATGCCCAGCTTCTTCTCCGGTGCGCCGAAGGAGACGCCCTCGTCAGACTTCTCGACGACGAACGCCGTGATGCCCTTGGTGCGCTTCTCGGGGTCCGTCTGCGCCAGCACGGTGTAGTACTCAGAGACGCCGGCATTGGTGATCCAACGCTTGACGCCATTCAGGATCCAGTCGTCACCATCGCGGACGGCCTTGGTCTTCTGATTCGCGGCGTCGGAACCCGCATCGGGCTCGGACAAGCAGTAGGAGAACCCGCCGTCGCCGAGGGCCAGCCTGCTCAGGTAGTTCTTCTTGATCTGCTCACCGCCGCCGAGCATGAGCGGCAGCGAGCCGAGCTTGTTGACGGCCGGAATCAGCGACGACGACACGCACACACGAGCGATCTCCTCGATGACCAGCACGGTGGCCAGTGCGTCCGCGCCGGCTCCGCCGTACTCCTCGGGCACGTGCGGGGCGTGGAAGTCCGAGGCCAGCAACGCGGCAGCGGCCTCCTCGGGGAAGCGGGCCTGCGCATCGACGTCGGCGGCGTGCGGGGCGATCTTGTCCTCGGCGACGGCGCGGACCGCCTCGCGGATCGCCTGGTGCTCCTCGGACAGCACGAACACGATCAGCTTCCTTCGTACGGGTAGAACCCCTGGTTGGACTTCTTGCCCAGCAGCCCGGCATCGACCATGCGATCGAGCAGCGGCGGCGGGGAGTACAGCGGCTCCTTGAACTCCTCGTACATCGACTGGCCGATCGCCTTGAGGGTGTCGAGCCCGATCAAGTCGCTGAGGGCGAGGGGGCCCATCGGGTGGCCGCAGCCCAGCACCATGCCGCGGTCGATGTCGGCGGCCGAGGCGTAGCCGGCCTCGTACATGCGGATCGCGCTGAGCAGGTAGGGCACGAGCAGCGAGTTCACGACGAAGCCGGCGCGGTCGGTGGCGTCGATCGGCTTCTTGCCGAGCGTGTCCTCCACCCAAGAGCGCATGCGACCCAGCGTCTCGGTCGAGGTGGTCAACGACGGGATCAGCTCGACCAGCTGCATGACCGGGGCGGGGTTGAAGAAGTGCACACCCATCACGTGACCGGCTCGACCCGACACGGCGCCGAGCTTCACGATCGGGATGGATGAGGTGTTGGACGCCAGGATCGCGTCGTCCTTCGTGAGGATTTGACCGACGCGACGGAACAGGTCGAGCTTGACCTGCTCGTCCTCGCTTGCCGCTTCGACGACGAGGTCGCGGTCGGCCAGGGCGTCGAGCTCGGTCTCGAACCGGATGCGATCGAGCACCGCGGTGACCTCGGCCGACTCGATCTTGCCGCGGGACTCGGCCCGACGCAGTGAGCCCTCGACGCGCTCGGAGGCGGCCGTGGCGGCGTCGGCGGTCACCTCGATGCCGATGACGTCGAGACCGGCGCGGGCTGCGACCTCGATGATGCCGGAGCCCATCAGGCCTCCGCCGATGACTCCGATGCGTTCGATCCCGCTCATGTGGCCTCCAAGGATGACGATTTGTGCTGCTGCGACGTGCGTTGGTACTCAGTACCGTACTTGCGGAACATCGTACCGGCCAGTAGTTTCGCCTGCATGCCGCCCGCCAACCAGCTGCCCGTGCGTGAGCGCCTGGTCGAGGCCGCCTTCGAGCTGTTCGACGAGCGAGGCTTCGACGACACCACGGTCGAGGACATCGCGGCCCGCGCCGGCGTGGGCCGTACAACATTCTTTCGCCACTACGGGTCGAAGGAGGCGGTGATCTTCCCGGCCCACGACGACCTGCTGGAGCGCATCGCGGAGCGCCTGTCGGCCTCGGCGGCCGCGACCCGTGACGTCGCCGTGGTCGAGGCCGCCCGCATCGTGCTGCGGCACTACGTGGCCGAGGGAGACCGGGCCCAGCGACGCTACCGGCTGATCACGTCGGTGCCGGCCCTGCGCGATCGCGAGATGGCCGGGCTGCGCCAGTACCAGCGACTGTTCGCCGCAGCGCTCACGAGTCGCTGGCCGCACGACGACGACGGGACGTTGCGCGCCGAGCTGATGGCGTCGGCGGTGGTCGCGGCCCACAACCACGTGCTGCGCGGCTGGCTCCGAGGCGCCCACACCGATCCCGAGGCTGCCCTGGACCGCGCCATGGCGATCGTCATCGAGCAGGCGTCGTCGCGGTCCGAGGGCGCGACGTCGGTCGTCGTGGTGCAGTCCTCCCGATCGCCCGACGACGTCGCGGCGCGGGTGCGGCAGGCGCTGGCCGAGGACCCCGCGTCGTAGCCGCCACGGCTGTCGCGGGGAGTGTCGAGCGGGGTGGGCGCCCTCAGCGTGGTGGGATGAGCGCATGAGGTGGCTGGTCGTGCTGGTGGCGTGCGGTGCACTGGCCGGGTGCTCGAGCGGCGAGAACCCCGAGCCGCAGCCCACACCGTCGGCTCCGGTGGCCCAGAACGAGCCGGCGCAGACTCCGTCAGCCGCGGCCCCAACCGGCTCGCCGGCGCCCGAGGCGTTGTCGTCCTTCCGCTGCGAGCCCGCGAAGAAGGACGCGTGGGTGGCCGCAGGATTCCTCGCGAACAAGGCCAAGAAGAAGGCTGCGTCCTACCAGGTGTCGGTGCACGTCGGCCCGCTCGATGGCGATCCGCGTCAGGTCCGGACCCTGCAGGTCGCCAAGGTCGCCGCAGGTGGTTCGGTGCGGTTCGAGATCACGAAGATCCCCGCTGACGGAGACGAGTGCCACGTGCAGGTGGTGCAGACCGCCGGAGGCTGACCCGGACGGTTGTCGGGATGCTCGCTGTTCAGGAACCGCTGCGGGCGACGCGCACCATGTCCTCGCGCGGCACGACCTTGACCCGCTCGCGCTCGTGGGCGTGGCTCAGCCCGAGGGCGAGCTCGTGCTCGTTGAGCTTCTCCCAGCCGGCCCAGGTCGTGTACTCGATGCCCTGGGTGTCGAGGTGCTGCACGAACGCGTCCGGCTCGGGCTGCTCGGGCGGAACGAGGTCGTCCAGATCCTCCATCAGCAGACGAATGGTCTCAGCGGCATCGGACTTGGTGTGGCCGATCAGGCCCACCGGGCCGCGCTTGATCCATCCCGTCACGTAGGCGCCGGGCAGCGGGGATCCGTCGATCTCGATGACCCGGCCACCGTCGTTGGGCACCACGCCACGCACCTGGTCGAACGGCAGGCCCGACAGGTTGTCGGAGTAGTAGCCGATGGTCCGGTAGACCGCCTGGACGGGCCAGTCGACGAACTCGCCGGTGGCGCGGGCGTTGCCGGTGCCGTCGAGCTCGGTGATCTCAGTACGCAGGCCGACGACCTGACCGTCCTCGCCGAGCACCTCCACAGGGTTCTGGCAGAAGTGGATGTGGATGCGGTGGTCGGCGCCGGTCGGTTCCTTGGCCAGGTAGTTCTGCAGCACGTCGACGACGAGCTTTTGGCTCTTGGACGCCCGGATCGCGTCCATCGAGCCCTCGTCGAGCTCGAAGCCCTCGGGGTGCACGATGACGTCGATGGTGGGGGAGTGGCTCAGCTCGCGCAGCTCCATGGGCGTGAACTTGACCTGCGCCGGACCGCGTCGCGCGAAGATGTGGACGTCCTGCGTGACGTTGTTGGCCAGGCACCGGTACACGTTGTCGGCGATGTCGGTGACCAGCAACTCGTCGGCGGTCTTGGCCAGCATGCGGGCCACGTCCAGGCCCACGTTGCCGACGCCGATGACGGCGACGCTTTCGGCGTGGGGGGCGAATGGCCAGTCGCGCGGGGCATCGGGATGTCCGTCGTACCAGGCGACGAAGTCGGCCCCGCCGTACGAGCCGTCCAGGTCGATGCCGGGAATGTCGAGCTGGCGGTCGCGGCGCGCGCCGGTGGCGAAGATGACGGCGTCGTAGAAGAGCTTGAGGTTGTCCAGCTTCAGATCAGTGCCGTAGTCGACGTTGCCGAAGAATCGGATGTCCTCGTTGCCCATCACGCGGTACAGCGCCTTGATGATCTCCTTGATCCGCGGATGATCGGGGGCAACGCCGTAGCGGATCAGGCCGAACGGGGTGGGGTCGTGGTCGAGGATGTCGACGCTGACCGAGTCGAACGGTTCGGGCAGCTCCGCCTTGGTCAGGATGTCGGAGGCATAGATGCCTGCCGGTCCTGCGCCGACCACGGCGACTCGCAGCTGCCTTGTCATGAACCCTCCTTGGTGTGGACCCTCACGGGACAAGCCTAATGGTCCGCTGTGCAGGGAAGTTCGTCACCGAGAGCACATGTGGGAGGAGTCACAGGCGACCTGGACCGGCTCGTTCGTTGACGAGCGGTTCGGTGCACCGCCACTAGCCTGAGTGAGTGGCACACACAGCGGTGGTCGTCGGTTCTGGGCCCAACGGGCTGGCAGCGGCGATCGTGCTGGCCCAAGCCGGTCTGGACGTCACCGTGCTGGAGGCCGCCGACGAGATCGGTGGCGGCACCCGATCGGCCGAGCTGACGCTTCCCGGGCTGGTGCACGACGTCTGCTCAGCCATCCATCCGATGGGTGTGGCGTCGCCGTTCCTGCAGTCGCTCGACCTCGGTCGACACGGACTGGAGTGGATGTACCCCGAGGTCGACGCCGCGCACCCGCTCGACGGCGGACGCGCCGGGGTGCTGTTCCATGATCTGGACCGCACGGTCGAGCACCTCGGCGTCGACGGGCCGGCCTGGCGGCAGCTGTTCGCGCCGATGGTCGATCACGCCGACGAGCTGATGGCCGAGCTGCTCGGCCCGATCCTGCACGTCCCGCGTCACCCGGTGCAGCTGGCGCGGTTCGGGCTCCGCGCACTGCTGCCCGCGACGGCGGTGGCGCGACGCTGGAAGACTGACGAGGCGCGTGGCCTGTTCGCCGGTCTTGCCTCCCACGCGATCCGGCCGCTCGGCAGCGCGACCACGGGCGGCCTGGGCATCACCTTCGGCGTGACCAGCCACGGTTTTGGCTGGCCCGCGGCCAAGGGCGGATCGGCGTCGATCACTCGCGCCATGGCCGCCGAGCTGGCGGAGCACGGGGGTCGCATCGAGACCGGCCAGCTGGTCACCGACCTGCCGCACGCCGATGTCGTCATGTTCGACACCTCGCCGTCCGCGGCGGCCGACATCGCGGGCGACCGGGTGCCGTCCCGCATCGCGCGCTCCCTGCGCGACTGGAAGTCCGGCCCGGGGGTGTTCAAGGTCGACCTGGCCGTCCAGGGTGGCGTTCCGTGGACCAACGAGTGGTGCCACCGCGCCGGCACGTTGCACCTGGGCGGCACGATCGAGCAGATCGCCGAGGCCGAGAAGCAGGTGACCGACGGCAGAATGCCCGAGCGCCCCTTCGTCCTGGTCGCCCAGCAGTACCTGGCCGACCCCGGTCGCTCGGTCGGCGACGTGCATCCGGTGTGGGCCTACGCGCACGTCCCCGCGGGGTACACCGGTGACGCGACTGAGGCCGTCATCGCTCAGATCGAGCGGTTCGCGCCGGGTGTGCGTGATCGCATCGTGGGTCAAGCCACCATCTCCCCGGCCCAGTGGGAGGCCTACAACCCCAACTACGTCGGTGGCGACATCGGCGGCGGCGCGAACACGCCGTGGCAGCTGCTGATGCGCCCCCGGGTGTCGCCGAACCCGTACGCGATCGGCCCCGGTCTGTACCTGTGCTCGGCCTCCACGCCGCCCGGCGCCGGCGTGCACGGAATGAGCGGGTTCCACGCCGCGACGTTGGCCGTCGACCGCTTGTAGACCGGCCGATCCGGGAACTCGTACTGTGGGGGTTGCGTTCGTTGGGTTGAATGGACGTCCCCCCTGCCTCAGGAGCCCCCATGCGACTCCCCACCGCCCGCTCGGCATTCGCCGCCTCGGCCGCCACCACCGTCCTGCTGCTGACCGCCGCGTGCGGCGGCGACACCGGAGCGTCCGCTGGTTCTGCCAGCGGATCGGCAGCCACCAGCGAGGCACCGCCCGCCGCTGATCCGACCGCGACGTTCCAGGATGGCACCTACGAGGCCAGCGGTTCGTACGCCAACCCCGGCGGTCAGTCCAGCATCGACGTGACCATGACGGTCGCCGACAACACCGTCACGGATCTGGAGCTCGAGCCCGGCGCCACCGGCACCTCTCTGCAGTACCAGAAGCAGTTCATCGGCGGCGCCGCTGCCGAGGTGGTCGGCAAGTCGCTCGGCGAGATCAGCGTCTCGAAGGTGTCCGGCTCGTCGCTGACCAGCCAGGGCTTCAACCAGGCCCTCGAGCAGATCCGGAAGGACGCAGCGGCCTGATCGTCCGGCCGTGACTGAGATGGACGTCTGGGCCTTCGACGCGATCGGCACGCGGTGGCAGATCGACACCGTCGAGCCGGT